>JAKPRU010000482.1 GCA_029557025.1 Candidatus Omnitrophota bacterium
TGTACGGGTGTGGAGATGTTTCGGAAGATGTTGGATCAGGGGCAGGCGGGGGATAATATTGGGGTGTTGTTGCGGGGGACGAAGCGGGACGAGGTGGAGCGGGGTCAGGTGGTGGCGAAGCCGGGGAGTATTACGCCGCACAAGAAGTTCAAGGGGAGTGTGTATATTTTGACGAAGGAGGAAGGGGGTCGTCACACGCCGTTTTTCCAGGGATATCGACCGCAGTTTTATTTTCGGACGACGGATGTGACGGGGAGTGTGACGTTGCCGGAAGGGACCGAGCTGGTGATGCCGGGTGACAATGTGGAGATACGGGGTGAGTTGATCACGCCGATCGCAATGGAGCCGGAGTTGCGGTTCGCCATCCGGGAAGGCGGTCGGACCGTCGGCGCCGGTGTCGTCGCGGAAATCATCGAATAGGCCGGAAGGAAGGACGATCCATTATGGAACAGCCCAACAAGATTCGGATTCGGCTCAAGGCGTATGACCATCGGGTCCTGGATCAATCGACGAAGGAAATTGTGGAAACCGCCCGCCGTACGGGGGCGAAGATCGTCGGACCGATCCCTCTGCCGACTAATATCTCGCGGTATACGGTGTTGCGCGGCCCTCATGTCGATAAGAAATCCCGCGAGCAATTCGAAATTCGCGCGCATAAGCGACTTGTGGATATCCAGGATTGGAGCCCGAAAACCATGGACGCACTGACGCATCTGGATTTGCCGGCAGGTGTTCATGTGGAGATCAAACTGTAGGATCGAGGCTGTGGAGGAGGCCATGTTGAAGGCCATTATCGGAAAAAAAATTCGGATGACCCAGGCGTTCGGCCAGGATGGGCGTGTGGTTGCCCTTACGGCCATTCAAGCCGGGCCATGCCCGATTGTCCAGATAAAAACACCCGATCGGGACGGCTATGGCGCCATCCAGGTCGGGTACGAACCGGACCGGCGCACACGGGGACCGAAACAACCTATCGCCGGGCATTTCCAGAAAGCCGGGGTGAAGCCGCACCGGATCCTCAGGGAGTTCCGGCTCGATTCTCCCGAAGAATACCAGATCGGACAGAATGTGACAGTGGCAGGATTCGAGCCGGGCGACCGTGTGGATGTTTCGGGGATCTCGAAAGGGCGTGGGTTCGCGGGAGTTGTCACCAAGCACAATTTCCGTGGCGGTCGGGATACTCACGGCTCCATGTTCCACCGGGCGCCCGGATCCATCGGCGCTTCCGCGTGGCCCTCTCGTGTATTCAAAGGGCATGGACTGCCGGGTCACTTGGGTGCGAAAAAGAAAACTGTGCAGAGCCTGGAAGTTCACCAAGTGGATGCGGAAAACCATATCCTGTACGTCCGGGGAGCGATTCCCGGTCCCAGTGGCGGAATTGTGGTGGTCAAGGCGACAACAAAGAGCCAACCCAGGCCAAAGGCGAAATGACGATGGCAACAGCTGAAGTATACAACATGCAGCGAGAAACGACCGGAACGATTGAGTTGTCTCCGGCTGTGTTTGAAGTGGACCCGAAACCGGCGCTGGTTCACCAGGTCCTGGTGGCCTATCGTGCCAACCAGCGACAGGGAACATCCTCCACGAAAAACCGAAAAGACGTTCGGGGTGGCGGCAGGAAACCGTTCCGACAAAAAGGAACCGGTTGGGCGCGACAGGGCACGACCCGCGCGCCGCACATGCGCGGTGGAGCCACACAATTCGGTCCGCATCCGCGTTCGTATCGGCAGCGGATTACGAGGAAAATGCGTCAGGAGGCTCTTCGCCAAACCCTGTCGGCGAAGTTTCGCGGCGGTAATCTGGTCATCCTGGACGGTCTGGATATCGCTCAACCGAAAACGGCGGTCTTTGCAAAAGCGTTTGAGAAATTTGAACTGCGCGGAAAGATGAAAAAGGAAAACCCCACCGGGCGTCGTCGCACAACGGAGCGAAGCGGGCGGATTCTGCTGCTCGATGTGCAGCCGAGCCAGGCCGCTCTGCTCTCTGTGCGAAACTTGCAGCGTGTGGATTTGTTGCCCGCGCAGGATATTTCGGCGCTGCATGTGGATCAGGCTAGAACGGTTGTGATCACCAGCGAGGCCGTGAAGCAATTGCAGGAAGCCTTAGGAGGGGCAGCCCGATGAAAAGCCCTGGAACTCACGACATCATTCAGGAAGCGGTCTTCACGGAACGGTCCACAAATTTGACGGATCAGACCAATACCTACACGTTCCGTGTCGCCATGGGAGCCAACAAGATCGACATCAAACGTGCGGTCGAAGAGGCTTTCAGTGTCAAGGTAAAAAATGTTCGTA
>JAKPRU010000486.1 GCA_029557025.1 Candidatus Omnitrophota bacterium
GATTACGGGAGGATTTTCAATCTGCCCATAGAGTCTCCCTCGGAGGAACTCGACCGACAGGTCCACCTCATTCACGGCCGGGAACTGCTTCGCCTTGCCTGGCGGCATATCTGCGACCTCGCCGAGATCGACCAACTCATGCAGGAACTTTCCAGTCTGGCGGATCACACGGTTCGAGTCGTCGTACAGCATCAGTTGCGGGAGACCTCATTGCAATACGGCATTCCTCTGACCGAAGACCGCGCGGAAGCCGCAATGGCGGTGCTGGCGATGGGAAAATTGGGGGGACGCGAACTCAATTTCAGTTCCGATATCGACATTCTGTTCGTGTATCGAGGAGAGGGAAAGACCACGGGGGGACCATCCGGCCAAATCGAGAATCCGGTGTTCTTCGAAAAAGTCGCGACCGCAACCTGCGACCAACTCACTCATCCGACAGCAAGCGGATTCCTGTATCGTGTAGACACCCGCTTGCGCCCGCAGGGAACACGTGGCCCCCTGGTTCCATCGCTTGAGGCCGTCGAGACCTATTACCACAACTGGGGCGAGGACTGGGAACGTCAGGCCCTCCTGAAAATCCGCCCGATCGCAGGAGACCAAGCCCTTGGGGAAGCCGTGCTGCGCACTTTGATGCCGTTCACGTATCGCAAGTATGTGGATGAAGTCGAGATTGCCGATACATTGCGGACCATGCGCGAAATGCGCAGACGGATGATTCAGGAACTCCCACCGGATGAACAGGAAACCGACCTTAAAACCGGCAAAGGGGGAATCCGCGATATCGAGTTTATCGTTCAGGCAGTCCAGATGCTGTATGGCGGGCAGTATCCCGAAGTGCGCCTGGCCGGAACGCTTCAGTCGCTGCGACGGCTCCATGAATGCGGTCTCCTTCACAGTCGAGACTATGAGATTCTGAGCGAGGGATACCGTTTTCTGCGTCGGGTGGAACATCGCCTTCAGATCGACCAGGTTCGACAGATCTACCGGTTGCCTTTTTCTCCGGAGGCTCGAACGGACTTGGCTCTACGCCTGGGATTTAGCTCCGAGGCGGAGTTCAACCGGAAACATCAGAACATCCGCTCGGAAGTGCGCAGAATCTACACCGGGATTTTCGGACGCGAGGAATGGGAAGACCAGACGGAGGGATTACTCGACCTGCCCCACCTGTCGCCCGGGCACCGGCAGATGCTCATTGACCATGGATTGAAAGATCCTGACCATGCTCACCAACACCTGCTTTCCCTGGCAGACAATGCATCCAGTCCTCATCTGAAGGCAAAAACGAAACGGCTATTCAAAGATCTCCTGCCCAGACTCCTGCTGTATCTGAAAGACAGCCCGGACCCGGACATGGCCCTCAACAACATGGACCAGATCATCGACCGGCTGGGCGCAAAAACCACGCTCTATGGAATCATGACGGAGAATCCGCAGCTGGTTGAACTGCTGGTGATTCTGACCGGCGGAAGTCGGTACCTGTCGGAGATTCTGGCAAGAGATCCCTCGCTCATTGAAGCGCTCGGAACCAGGGATACTCTCAATGAGTCCATTCACCCGGATATTCTTCATGCCCGTCTGACAACAATCCGAAAAGCGTACGCGGCGAGCGAAAGCCTCCTCGAATCACTCGGACGACTCAAGAATTCGATGGAACTGGCAATCGGGACTCGGTACCTGCTTGGAATCAGCGAGGCTCGCGAGTCCGGTACCGACTTGGCGGTGTTGGCCGATTTCATCCTGCAAGAGGTCGTCCGAATAACCGGCGAGGAAATGCAATCCCGTTATCCGGATTTCCATGAACGATTCGCCTCCCGATTCGGCCTTGTTGCCGTAGGCAAATTCGGAGGGCATGAACTCAATTTCGCATCGGACCTCGACCTGCTGTTCCTGTACGATGACTGTGAAGACACGCCCGAGGTTTCGGCCTCCGAATTCTTCTATCGATGGGCGTCGAAAATCTCCTCGTTCCTGCATGAACCCTCCCCTTTCGGACAACTTTACAAATGTGACACTCGCCTTCGCCCGTACGGCAAAAGCGGGGCGCTCTGCAACAGCTTTTCTATGTTCGATCGGTATGTACGGGAAAGCGCCTGGGTCTGGGAACGTCTGGCGTTGACCCGATGCCGACCGATTTCCGCAAGTACGGAATGGTGTTATCAATTCTTTCGGATTTGGTTTGCCTCTCTCTTTTCGCGCCCTTTCACTCCGGACGATTGCCAGGAAGTGGTGCGGATGCGCTTTCGTATCGAACAGGAAAAGGGCGTTGAGAAACTGAAAGCAGGACCGGGCGGACTGGTGGACGTGGAGTTTATCGCTCAAACCCTTCGCCTGAAACATGGCAAGGAAAATCCCACCATCCTCAATCCCTCCACGACGGCGGCGATTCAGGCGGCGGCTGAACTGGGACTCTTTCCATCGGATCGAGCGCGATCGCTTTGTAAATCGTATCGGTATCTTCGAGACATCGAGAATCGTTTGCAGATTGTGGACCGCGTATCTGTCGACCGTTTGCCGGAAGATACGGAAAGTCTGGACCGCCTGGCAAAACGATGTTTCCCGCGTGCCGCGCAGCGACGCTTGACAGGTGAGCAACTCGCCCTGGAAGTCGAATCGCACACCCGCCGGATTCGGGAGATATTCTGTGAGTTCTTCGGGTTGTGATTTGGAGAGATTTGAAAAGAAAGGATAAGTCAGCATGTGGCAGGAAATTCGTATAATGGTTCCGATTGCAGTACTCCTGCTGTTTCAGGGCTGCGGGGCAATACGTGTGCCGGTTCTGTTCACTTTTGATGAAGTGAAGGAATTGGAGGTCGGCGCGCCTGTTGTTTACAACAATCAGCCGGTCGGCGAGGTCAAATCCGTGGAACATCCACCGACGGGCGGTATGCGGGTAGAAACTCGAATCGTCCGGGAAATGCACCGGAAGATGAACCGTCCCTGCACCGCTCTGATAGAGAACAACCCCTTGCCGGACGCCAAAACAAAGAACGGCCTGACAATCTACCTGGCAGAAAATGCAGCGGAGTTATCGGAACCGATCCTGGAGGTTCACGGGTGTGATTCCAACGTCGAATACCTGCTGTGGAAAGCAGACCAGACCGCCCAGCAGATTCTGACCGATCATGAAGAAGATATCGAGAAGGTCAAACAGACCGCGCGGGATGCTTTCCGGCAAATCGAGGAATTCGCCCGATCGGAGGAGATGAAGCAATTCACTCAAAAGCTGCACGAACTGAGCGAGGAAACCGGTAAACAGGCACAAAAAACATACGAGGACCTGATGCGCCGATGGCCCGATTTCGCGCAACGCATGCAAGAGGTCTACAAACAGATGGAAGATCTTGGGCGCAGTGAGGAAGCCCAGCGTCTGCGCGATTCCCTCAGCCGCCTCCTGTCTCCCCAGGCAACCCCGGAGCCGACGAAGGAGGTCGAGGAAACGCCGATTTGAAGGAGAACACCTTTTCTGTTATCCTCCGCAAGTGCATTGGTCCGGAGTGGCTATCATGAGAGAATCAACGGCAAGCGCTTTCAGGTTTACGCACCTCTACCTTGAGAATTGGCGCAATTTCACCAAAGTCGATGTGGACCTTCAGAAACGCGCTTTTCTCATTGGTCCAAACGCTTCCGGGAAATCGAATCTTCTGGATGCGTTTCGCTTCCTTCGGGACATCGTGTCTATCGGCGGCGGTTTTCAAGCCGCCGTCGGGAGAAGAGGAGGCGTCAAGCCTTTGCGTTGTCTGGCGGCGCGACGAAACTCTGATATTGTAATCGGCGCTCGCATCGGCAACAACGAATGTCCTTCTGCTTGGGAATACGAAATCCGATTCAACCAGGACAAGCAAAGCCTTCCTACAATCGTAAACGAGTGCGTCCGTAAAAATGGGAAAAAGATTTTGTTTCGTCCCAATAGACAAGACAAAGCGGATCCCCAACGATTGACCCAGACATACTTAGAGCAAATTAATGTCAACAAAGCCTTTCGGGACATTGCCGAATTCTTCAACTCTGTAAGATATCTCCATATCGTTCCTCAATTGGTTCGTGATCCTGATCGCTCGGTGGGGCGCCAAGACGATCCTTACGGAGGAGATTTCCTGGAACAAATAGCCAAAACAAATAATAAAACCCAGAAAACATGGCTCAAGAAGATAGAAAAGGCGCTGAAGATCGCAGTCCCGCAATTTGAGCAAATCGAATTCGAGCGAGATCCGGTGCGCGGAACCCCTCACTTGAAGGTCAAATACACCCATTGGCGGCCTCACGGTGCATGGCAAAAAGAAGACCAGTTCTCCGACGGAACTTTGAGATTGCTCGGATTATTATGGGCTATTCTGGAAAAAAGCGGACCGTTGCTTTTGGAGGAACCGGAACTCTCTCTGCACACAAGAATTGTTCGGCAT
>JAKPRU010000490.1 GCA_029557025.1 Candidatus Omnitrophota bacterium
ATCGCGATTTTCATGGGATATGCCGGCGGCCGCAACGTCGTGAGCATCGTTTCCTTCAACTTCCAGGACTCATAGGCGAAATCCGAGCATATCCATATGAACATGAGCATACCGGGAAGGAAGATGAATAAGTAAAGCGCCGAGTCGACCAAAGCCTTGGTGCGGGGAGAAAATTTTTCATAGAAGAAATCGGTCCGGATATGCTGCTGCAGGCACAAGGTAAAAGCGCTGGCCATGACAAATTGTATGCCGTAGCAGTATGTCGCAATATCGGTGGCCCATATGGTCGGGGTAAAAAATTTGCGGACAAATATTTCCCAAACCAGCACTGCCGCCATCGGGATGATAAGCCAGGCGACGGCTTTCCCCGTCCACGTGCTGATCTGGTCAATACCATTGATGATACGATCGACCGTTTGATTGTTCATAAAGGCAGCTCCATCCTAGGAATTTCAACAGTCCGTTTCCATGACCGGCTAATCTCTAGAACGCGATGTTCACAAGATCAGCCGGTCATGGTGTTCGCGACACCGAATGCCGTCTCGGTCGCTTTTCAGCAGCAGACTCTTTGAAACCTGCTCAATCCGCTGCCGCACCGGAAATGAGGCTGCTCAGTTTCGCAGTCTCTCTCGTGTATGGAACGACCTCTTTGGCGAACTTCCGCTGGGAATCGATAACTTTCTTGAAGAACGGATCCTTCGCCTCGAATTTTGCAAAAACCTTCTTCGACGCCGCAATGAACGCGGGCGGATAATCTGCAGGCGCATCGAACAGCTTCACGCCCTTTTCCCGAAGTTGCTTCAGCGATTTGGCGTTTTCATCAATGAAGTATGCGAGGCCAGCGGTAATCGATTCAGCAGACGCTACCTGGAATATCGCCTGCAGGTCCGGAGGCAGGGCACGCCACTTCTTGCCGTTGACAACAATTTCTGCGATCTCGATCGCCTGATGCAGACCCTGGATAGAATAGTATTTGAACACGTCGGCGATGCCCAACTTGAGATCATGGGAAGGGGTCCCCCACTCGAGTCCGTCAAGAATACCTCTTTCGGCAGCGGGAATGATTTCACTTCCCGGAACGCTCACCGGTGTCCCGCCCATTTCCTTGAGAACATCTGTCGGCAGACCGGAGGACATCCGCATTCTGAGCTTCTTGTATTCGGCCACCGATGTAACCGGTTTCTTGAACCATCCGAAGGCCTCCGGACCCACAGGGATGAACACAAAGGGTTCTACGTCCCAACCGATCACTTTCTGATAGAGCTCCTTGTGGAGTGCATGTCCTCCACCCCGGAGGTGCCATACGAGCATGCCCGTCTGGTCCAATCCGGTCGCGGAACCGCCCAACGGAGCGCTGAAGAGACCGGCGGCCGGGCTCTTGCCAATGGCGTAATGGGTGCACCATTGTCCGGC
>JAKPRU010000491.1 GCA_029557025.1 Candidatus Omnitrophota bacterium
AGTAAAATCTGGTGGGGCGATTACAACAGGCCCCTTGAGCGCCAACAATTTGATATGCTTTATGCGCGACTTCTTGCCTATCTCCAGGGGAAGCAGTTGTTTGTTCAGGACTGCTATTGCGGGGCAGACCCCCGTTTTCGCATCCCGATCCGGGTTATCACGGAGACCGCATGGCATAGCCTCTTTGCACGGGATCTGCTGGTGGAGACCAGTCCTCGCCAGATGCGCCATTACTTTCCCGAATATACCATTCTCCACATGCCCAACTTCCGCGCCATTCCGGAACTGGACGGGACGAAAAACGAAGCGTTTATCGTGGTTAATTTCCTTAAGAAGATCGCGATTGTGGGGGGAACGGCTTTTGCCGGAGAAATCCGTATCTGTGTGTTCATTATCATGAGCCACCTTCTTCCTCACGAAAATGTTCTGCCGCTTCTGTGTTCGGCGAACAAAGGAATGGATGGCGATGTCACACTGTTTTTCGGGAGCACCGGGGCCGGAAAAACCTCTCTGTCCCTGGATATCAATCGTCCGCTGATTGGGGATACATTCCACGGTTGGAGCGAGGATGGGATTTTCAATCTGGAGTGGGGATGTTACGGAAAAGTGAAGGGCTACAGCCCGTACTATCAGCGGCATATCTATGAATGCACCCGACGGTTTGGAACCATCCTGGAAAACGTCTACATGGATGAACGTCGTCGAGTGGACTTGAATAACACGTCGATCAGTGAGGAGATTCGAGCCGCGTTTCCGTTTACGCACTTGGAGAACGCGGATCGAACGGGCCGCGGGGATCACCCTACCAACATCATTCTTCTAGTCCGGGACGGATTCGGTATCTTTCCCAGTATCGCCCGCCTGACCCCGGCACAAGCCTGTTTCTATTTTCTGTGCGGATATTCCTGCAACATCCAATACGCCCCAAGCGGCACGGTCGGCAGCGTGGAACCGATGTTCCAAAGCTGCTTTGGGTCGTTCCCAAACGTACTCCATCCAACGGCGTACGCGCGACTTCTTCTCCAGCGGATTATTGAATATGAGGTCAACTGCTGGCTGGTCAACACCGGCTGGCTGGGGCCATATCAATCGCACGGACATCCAATTACTCTGACTATGACCCGCCAGATTCTCAACGGTATTTTTACCGGCACTGTGGAAGATGCCGAATACGAACGCACGCCCGTGTTCGATTTGGAATATCCGGTTCGCATTGAAGGAATTCTCCCCGGACATACGAATGTGTTGATGGCCTGGCGGAACGATATGGAGGCCTATACCAAAGCATCGGGCAAGCTGGCCAAACTGTTCATTGAGCGCTTCCAACCTTATGAAGCGCTTGCTGCTCCTGAAGTAAAAAATGCGGCACCGCGCCTTCCTTGAAATAGTCGATGATATACACCGTATCGCCTTTTCCCTCATAAATTATATTCAGCGACGACCGGTCCATGACTCGTAAACCGTATCCGGTGTTCTCAAATTCGCCGCAATCCCCGAAGTCCTGGTCATGATATTTCCCGACGACATGGCGATACTCGAATCCCGGACCGTCGTCTTGAATTCGAACCAATACCCCTGTTCGCCCGACATAGAATTCCACAAGAATCGGGCGTCTCGGATCACGTTGGTTCCCCCAGGAGAAGGCATTTTCCAGCAGAGCTACAATCACGTTACTGTTTAATATGCAGTAAATCCTCTCCCTGTGTTCGGATAACTCGGATTCCACTTCGCTCAAGAAAGCGAAAAGCCAATAGTAATTCGGATTGACATGATAGAATCCGCGCGTGTTGATGGGATGCGAGATACGAATCTCCGCCGGAATGACAATCCGTCGCAGGGTCGGTTCGAGGGGTGCTTCGATGGCACGAAGCTCTTCCTGCAAATCCAGGGACTCGACTGCAAAAAGCAAACCGTTTCTCCCTTTTGGGTTTTGCAACTTATATTGCGTGTAATATAATCAAATCCCCTGTAATGCGCAAACGTGTCAGACAGAAACCAACGGATAGAAAGCGTCTCCCATCCTTTTTATTTTTATACTTTTCGTCAAACGGTTTATCATCCATGCCCGGAAAACCTGAGATAAAACATGAGTCTATCATTACCCGAAGAAAGGAGGATGCCATGATGTCATGGCAACAACCTGCCGGCAATCATGGCCTGTCAGGTCGCGAAAGATGTGTATGTCTAACACAACCCGCTTGAAAGGCGGACCAAGGTGGAGACATCAAGGAAACAGGGACGAATCGTTGATCCGGGAACCCAGGAGCATGGCTTCTGCCGCGAGTGGAATATCTCCGACACACAACCGCCCCCGAATAAAAGGGTTTGTCCTTTCGTTCATGCCGTTTATACTTATGCATCGCCATGGCGCGCATGGTTTTTGGCGCGGGGGAAGGAGGCGAAACAGAATCAATGGATCCACTTCAGCAGGCAAAAGGTGAAGCCTATGTTCGAGAAAATTGTTGTACCCAGTAACGGGGAACAAATCGCCGGAACCACAGATGCCCTCCAGGTGCCGGATACCCCAATCATCCCGTTTATTGAAGGCGACGGAATCGGCCCGGATATCACTCGGGCTATGCACATCGTACTCGATGCCGCGGTTCAAAAATCTTACAGCGGCAAAAAACGCATCATTTGGATGGAAATCTCCGCGGGAGAAAAGGCGAACGAACGGTATGGCAGTTATCTTCCCGATGAAACCTTGAATGCAATTCGGGAGTTCAAAGTCGCCATTAAAGGCCCTCTGACCACACCCGTGGGCGGAGGCTTTCGTTCGCTGAATGTGAGTATTCGCCAGATCCTTGATTTGTATGCCTGTGTCCGGCCGGTGCGGTATCTGAAAGGCACTCCCAGTCCGGTCAAGGAACCCGAACGACTGAATATCGTGATTTACCGGGAAAACACAGAGGACGTATACGCCGGTATCGAGTGGAAGCAGGGGTCCGACGAGTGCAGGAAAGTCATTCAATTCCTCAATGAAGAGATGGGGAGAAATATCCGGGAGGATTCTGGAATCGGAATCAAGCCGATCAGCATATTCGGGACCAAGCGCATTGTCCGTGCCGCGATCAAGTACGCCCTTCGTCGGGGCAGAAAAAGCGTGACCCTTGTACACAAAGGGAACATCATGAAGTTCACGGAAGGCGCATTTCGGGACTGGGGGTACGAATTGGCCAGGGAGGAGTTTCCTGACCGTGTTATTTCCGAGGCGGATCTCTGGGAGAGACAGAACGGGCAAGTCAAAGACGGGCAGGTGGTTATCAAGGATCGCATCGCCGACTCCATGTTTCAGCAGGTGCTGTTGCGACCGGATGAGTATGAAGTGGTGACGCTGCCGAACCTGAACGGAGACTATCTTTCGGATGCGGCGGCGGCACAGATTGGCGGTTTGGGGATGGCTCCCGGCGCGAACATCGGCGATGAAGCAGCAGTTTTCGAGGCAACGCACGGAACTGCACCCAAATACGCGGGACAGGATAAGGTGAATCCGGGTTCCCTGATCCTCTCCGGTGTGATGATGCTGGAACATCTGGGCTGGCAGGAAGCGGCGGACAGAATCGTCTCCGCAGTGGAGAAAACGATCCAGCAGAAACGGGTTACCTATGA
>JAKPRU010000505.1 GCA_029557025.1 Candidatus Omnitrophota bacterium
CCGCTCGACGGGTCAGAATACCGGCGCAGGCTTGAGTGATATCGGAGATTGCCGAGGCGGCTTCGGGAATGGAGGCAAGAGCCAGCCAGCGGTCATAGGCAGAAATTGCGTTCGCCAACTCGGTTTCCGTTGCGGCATTCGGCTGGGAGGCCTTCATCTGGTAAGCAGATGCGGTGTAGTCAATCGCGCGCAGCCGAACGACGATGCCGGCGGTGGAATCGATAATCTGGCTGAACGCGGCCAGTCCCTCATCGAATTTGCCTTCTCCCAGGAAAGTTGCTCCGCGAGCTAATTCCGCACCGTACCGTACATTTTCATTCGGGAAACGCTTCACAACTTCCTCGCAGACAGAGCGCGCCAAGGCCCATTCTTTTAAGTTCATGTGGCAATTCACCAGCACATCATACATTTGACGAACACGCGGATCGTCCGGGAAACGGTCGACAAACTCCTGGGCATACAATGAAGCGCCGATCCAATCGTTTTGCTGGTAAGCTCGCATGGCGCGCTCATAAGCCTTGTCCGGATTATTTCCACAGCCGATCGCAAACGCCAGGATCACGCTGAATCCTACAGCCAGGGTTGAAAATCGAAATTGGGAACTCACTCTCGGGTCCTTTCCTCAAAGCGATGTATGCGGTATCGTGCCAGACACATTTCCATCATTCTAGTCCTGCCGCCCGATACGAATTCCGGGCGTTCGGTCGGAGGTCGCAGGACTTCTTTATAGCGATCAGGAGACGCGAATGAAATTCGGATGGTTTTGTGCCGGTCTTATTCTGCTTTCCGCAAGCCAAATTCTCTCTGAGCAGGAGAAGAATTCGATGCCTCCCACTATGAATCAAGTTCGTCTGCAAATCGTCGAAAAGGGCGAAACGGGTCTCGTTCCGGCACGAGTGAAGGTGCAGGACATAGAAGGATTCCTGTATAAGCCCAAGGATGCCCCATCCTATCGCATGTCTTTCGTCTGCCGGGGCGAGGCTGTCTTGGAAGTCCCTGCCGATGCGGGCGATCTTACTGTCGAGGTATCCCGAGGCCCGGAATACCATGTCGCCCAGAGATTGTTCAATCCTGCCAAGAATGACACGGTAACCATCGAATTGGAACGATGGATCGACATGACCCAGCGGGGCTGGTGGTCCGGCGAATTTCATATTCACCGTCCGGTTGCACAAATGGAGGACCTCCTGCTCGCGGAGGATCTCCATGCAGGCGTGGTGCAAACCGTGTGGAACGAGAACGACGAGTGGGCGGGAGGAGCGCCCGAAGGACCCACGATCCGGCAGGCGGATGCAACTCATCTCTACGACATCCTTTCCACGGAAGACGAGCGGGGCGGTGGGGCCGTGCTGTTGTGCAATCTCAAGGAGCCGCTGCGTCTGCCGCCGCACCGGTACTGGTATCCGACGAATATCGGTTTGTGCCGAAAAGCGAAAGAGATGGGCGGTTGGGTGGATATCGAGAAACCGTTCTGGTGGGGATCGCCCATAGTGGCCGCGTTCGGACTGGCGGATTCCATCGGCATCAATAACAACCATCTGACGGAGATTTCCATTTGGGATTATTGCGTATGGGGACGAGAACGCGATCCGATCTACCCGGCCGGCCCCCGTGGATTCTGGGAATATATCTGCGGGATCTGGTATCACCTGTTGAATTGCGGGTTCAAGATCCCGGCATCCGCAGGCTCGGCAAGTGGTGTGTTACCAAATCCCGTGGGATTTAACCGATGCTATGTGAAACTGGACCAACCGTTCACATACAACGAGTGGCTGACCAATTTGAGGAAAGGACGGAACTTCGTCACCAATGGGGCCATGCTGTTTCTCAAAGTCAACGACCGTGAACCCGGCGACACTCTCAATCTCCCACAGGGAGAGGCGGCCAATATCTCCATCGAGATTCTTACGACCAAACCGGTTGCCGAAGTGCAGATTGTTGCTTCGGGGAAAGTGATCTTCTCGTATGTTCCTCAGAGAAGCGATCGTTCCATTCGGTGCAGCGCCATGGTCGATCCGGGGGATGCCTCCTGGCTGGCCGCGAGATGTTTCGGGTACGAACAGGAGCTTCTTCCCTGCGCACACACCAGCCCGATTTATCTGGAAGGGGAAGGACGCAAGACAATCCGCCCGGAATCGGCGTATTATTTTGTCCGGTGGATCGACGAATTCATCGCCAAACTGGAAACTACGGAGAACGCTTTTGCTTCTTCCGAAGAAAAAACGGAGGTGATAGACACTTACCGAAAGGCCCGAGATATTTACCTGGAATTGACCAAAACACATTGATGGAGGAAATACGGATGCGTCACACGATATTTTTCTCTTTAACCCTTGTTGCTTTCTTTGTTGGCGTTTTGCCGGTGAACACGGAGCCGGTATCTGTACGCGGCTACTGCATTCCGGCGAAAACCACGGTTCCGTACACGTACTGTATCGGCTACCTGAGCGACCCGGAAACCCCGAGTTTTCTGAACGGTCTCCGGGATAGTCCGCCGGACCTGTATCACCTCGGCTATCAAATCCCGGTCAAAGGGGCTCTTGGCCCGACTTACGGGCATGAGTTATTCACGGACAGGATTCTTCATTTTTATGAAATTCCTCAGGAATATGTGCGAATAGAGGGGATTCTGAGAAAAATGCGGGCCGCCGGTGTCGAGCGGATCATTCCGTATGTATTCACGATGGCCTTTTTCGGACATCCGGAGACGCGCACGGGTTTCTTTCATTTTTACGATCAATGGGAGGAGTATCGATCCATGGGATTAGGGCCGAAGCCCGCAGCGGATCCCAGTCTCTGGTCGCAGCAGGTAGGACCGGAACCGCTGGGCGGCGGACCGCCGGATGTTTTTCATTATACGCCCTGTGTGAATCATCCCGGCTGGATCGACTTTGTGAATCTCAGCGCCCGGGAAATCGGACGGATCGGCT
>JAKPRU010000511.1 GCA_029557025.1 Candidatus Omnitrophota bacterium
CGCCGCCTCCGAGTACATCGCCGGTTTTGTTCATGGGCACTCCTGGGATTAAAAATCCTTCCAATATCCGTTCTTCGCGAACCAGCATAGACTCCTCAGCGGGATGCGGCAAGGGATTCAGCCATTCCGGCAGGAAAAATGTTTCTTCCCCGGCTTTTAGCTTTATTGCCTCTTGAGATCATCCGATATCGATACAGGTCGGATGATTCGGCCTCTTTATTCCGAGGGCAGGATGGATACCTTACGTCTTGAGGATACGGCTTCACTGGTAATGACCTGGGCACTTCCGCTGTATCGCCGGGGTATCGCGAAGCAATTTGTGGAGCATTATGAATTCAATCGGGGCGATGCGCTCATTCGCCGCTGTAACCAGGTCTGCACCTGGTATGACCAGGTGATCCTGAACCGAAAAAACTTTATCCGATATCAGGCCAGCCAGTGGCTACACGAGTCGAACCGGCCTCAACAGGTCGTTATTCCGGCGGCGGGGGCCACCCCGTTGGCGTTGGAACTGATGGAGTCGTACGAGGACCGGATTTCTCGCGTCATAGAAATAGATTTGCGCGGGATGGCCACCAAGCGACAGATTTACCGGGAAATCGCCCCGCAATGGTGCGATAAGTTGTTCTGCCTCCGGGCCGATCTGACCCTGCCGGAAACGCTTCCGCGCCTGGTGGAGCATTGCGGCTGGCAGGAAAATGAGCCGACGATCATTCTGGTCGAAGGGATCAGTTACTACCTGATGAAAAATGAGCTGGGCGATATGCTGCGCCCGTTCCGCTCCCCGGAGGGGTCCAATCGCGTACTGATAGAGTACCTGCTTCGCGAGTCGTGCGTCCGGTTCGATCGTCGTTCGATTCCGGCGGAGGTGTTCCGGGCGGTCAAGGAGTATGCCGGCCTCTGGCTTCACCAGCCGTACACTCCGCGGGAACTGGAGGATCTGCTGAAAACGTTGGGAGGCCGTGTGGAAGCGCATTATTTCCTGCCGGAGATGGAACGCTTGCGTACGGGCGTCAACGCGTATTTCCTTGAAAATGAGGATGGCTGGATCGGTTGCGCCGCGGGGCGTCTCTAGGGGTTGGGTTGGCTGGAGCCGCCGGGTATAATATCGGCATGACCCGGAAAGAACG
>JAKPRU010000531.1 GCA_029557025.1 Candidatus Omnitrophota bacterium
CTGGATTACGGCCTCGAATGGACCACGGAAGTCGTCCAGAAAATGATGGTGACACCGCCATCCGATATCGCCCAGCTGTTTTCCTCTGAGAAAGCCGGGCAGGTATTCAAAACGGCGCGTCTTCGACTGGTGCAAGGGACCCCGGTTCTCCTGGAGACCTCTTATGTCTCGGCAGACCTCTGTCCGGGGTTGGCCCTGGAGGATTTGCGCGTGAACTCCTTCTTTGAATTGTTGCTTCACCGGTATGGTGTGCCGATCTCCCGCACGGCAGACTCGTTTGCCACCACCACCCTGGAGCAGCATGAGGCCAAATTACTTCGAAAAAAAGTCGGACAAACAGTTCTGTTGATGGATCGGATCGTTTACACTACCGGAGACCGGGTGGCTGCTTTCATCCGGATTCTGAATGGAAGCGATGAGTATCGAATCACCATTCAGAACTTTCATGCATAACGGACCTGTAACCCGTGCAATTCCAGACAGGTAGACTCCCGTCCGGATTGGAGAAATCGCCATGGATCTCTTTCTCGACAATCAACCCCTTTCTGTTATAGAAGACGGCGAAGCCACGATTCGGGATGTTATCAACCGTGTATCCGACGATCTGAAAGGCCGGAACCGCGTCGTGTGTGAAGTCTATGTGGATGAGGTCCCCCAGGGGGATTGGCAGAACGATCCGTTCGCGGAACAGCATATCCGGGAAATCAACTCCCTTCGTCTGATCAGCGAGGAGCCGCGCCGACTGGCGATTAAGGTCCTTTATGACATTGCCAAGTACATGTCTCCAATCCAAAAAGAGCTGGTCGATATCTCCAGCTTTCTTCAGTCCCGGCAGGAGGAGCAAGCCTTCAACCGTCTCCAGCAGCTGATGTACGCCTGGTCTCAGCTGTATCATGGCCTGAATGGCGCATCAGCCATTTTGGGGGTTGACCATGACCAAATTGCTGTCGGGCAGCAATCCGCCTCGGAGATTCATTTGCAGGTTCTTCAGCTCCTGGAGGATGCAACACAGCATCTTCAGGAACAACGATTTCTTGAACTCTCGGATCTTCTGGAGTACGAGCTGGCTCCGAAAATGCCCCTGGTGGAAGAGGCTATCTATGTGATGATCCGTGAAGCGGAACGTCCCCAGCACTAGAGTTGTGTAACCGTATCGTCTGACAATTCACCGGCCTGAATAACCACAGGCAAGATGCTGGGGCGATCCGAAGAACCCCCTCTCCTTTCGGTAGTATAAATGAAAGTGCGCTTGGTGGACAGGACTCGGATTCGGAAGCCCGATTCGACCACTCTTGACAAACCAATCGGGCGAGAACACATAATAAGTCGTATAAAATAAAAGACCCGAAGTAATCCGGCGAGTTATGAAACACACGTCCGGGACAGCACAAATATCCATGTGTGACAGGCGGGCACAGGGAAACCCTTTTGAGGGTCTGTGGCGAACCCGGTCAAAGTGTATCGATTCGCGGGAAAGCCAAACGGTCTGGTTCCAATAGGCATTCATCATGGTCCCCTTAACTGGTGACGCTCTGGTCAACTGAGTGAAAAACAACAAGCCAGGAGGATTCGACATGAAAAAAGTCAGAGGCAAACAGACGGAAATACAGCGGATTTGTTTTCGGGTTGCTTTGGCGCTGATGTTTTTCGGGGGTATGGAAGTTCAGGCAGGGAAAGTGCAATGGGATTTCGCCGGTGATACGTTGCCCATCGTCCCAACTGTGGCAACCCTGGCAGGGACACCAAATGATTGGGCGTTGATGCCGCACCCGCTGAACCCCACGGCGTCGGCAGGGACCGTCGATC
>JAKPRU010000533.1 GCA_029557025.1 Candidatus Omnitrophota bacterium
CTCCAGGGGACGAGATTTGGGACCGGATTCACCGCCGACGATCACCCAGTCGATCTCCTCCAGTTCAGGTTCCGGGATCGCCTCAAGAAGAGGTTCGAACGATACGAATTTCACTTTCGCCCCGGTTTCCCGGACGTGGTCGATTCGATATGCGTAATCTTCACTTTCGACACTGACTCCCATCCACACATTGTCAGGCCAGTCGATTCTCTTGTTTTCTTCCAGTAATCGCCTGGATCGCTTGGTGAGAATCTGAAAACAATGCTGTGGGCATTGAGCCATCACATCAAACGCGCGCAGCATGAAATCAAGAGGCACTTCTTTGTGAAACAGGTCGCTCATGGAATTGACGAAAATCCGCTGGGGACGTTTCCAGGTCAGCGGGATTTCCAAAGCCTTTTCATGCGCCGTAAGCCGAAATCCGTTCCGGTAATGCGGATGCCCGATGACCCGCAGTCGATTCGAGAATCGTTCGGCATAACAGTTCTTACAACCCGGACTGATCTTGGTGCATCCCGTCACAGGATTCCACGTGCATTCCGTCCATTCGATTTTCGATTTGGCCATGGGTTATCCTTGGCGATCTCGATACTTGGCAAAAATATCTTCGATGATCTTAGTCGCCACGGGCTTTTGTGACGCAAAGAAAAGGTAATAAACAATGGCCCCTTTTGAATTGCGCATAGGTATCGGCTCAGGCACGTATTCAAAATGGGCCTTTTCCTTAAGTCTCTTTTGAAAAGCCGCGACAATTGCATCATTCCCGGGGATTTTTCTTTCCTCGCATCCCCACAAGAACGGCACTCTCTCGTACACAACCTCCTTCCAGGAATCATCTCCCCAGTAAGAGATCATCTTCTCAAATTCTTTCTCAGGGACTCTCTCCGGGATTTGCCATATCGCGCCACGGTTCATGGCCATAACGGGAAAGTTGAGGAACAAATCCATTGTTTTCATTTCTCCCGCTTTCTGAGTTATTTCCCATTTGAGGTCCAGACCGTAAGGATCAAGCAGGCACAAGCCACGCCAGTATTTCTCGTAGGTCACAAGTGGAAAAACCTTCCGATAAGAATGTCGTTGCAGTCCCCTTCGAATAAATGCACGTTTCCACGATCTGCGATCAAGGATCTCAGATGTTTGATCTTGTCGCCATCAATATCTATCAAGAAATGCTCCTTGAAAGGTGGCTCGATCCATAGAGCATTCAAAGGACTTCCTGGAATCAGTTCGCCCGTTGTCTTTCAGAGGTACATACCGGCTCCGGAAAAGGCATCAATATAGACATGATGAAACCCTGGTTGCTTGGACAAGATTTTCGAATATGCCTTTGCATACTCTCTTACGATATCAAGTTTGATCTCGGACCAATACCCGATCTCATCAAATTCAAACGTATCCCCGACGTCCATTTCGATCCCCTTTGTTATGTCTGTATCTTTGCTTCGCGTGCTCATTTCCTCCATTATTCCACAATACTGAACATTTGTTAAGTAGAAGCGCTCCTTTTCAACAATCTCCTCATGCCACGTCCAGCAACCGCCGGATGGCATCGCGGACGAGGATTTCGGATTCGGGGACGACATGGGACGCGCTCGGTTCGTAGCCGCCTTCGGAGAAAGAGCGCTCTGTGCAGATATAAGCCGTTGCGCAATCGCCATACCCGGCCACCGCCACAAACGCATCCCGCCGCACCCGCTGGGCAAACCGCTGAAACTCTACCATCGGCTCACCGGGCAGATGAAGAATATGCACATTTCCGAGTTGGAGCGCGGTGAACTCGATGGGCCGATGCGCCCGATTCCGCCATGCCTGAACCTGCGCCGCCGAATATCGCACATTGGTCGATTGGGAGGTATCGGCCATCCGGGCAAAGCACTCCGGTTCGGTGAACCCCTTGTCGTTACGCGCTGTAAATGTCACGGGATGTGTGCGCCAGGAAAGGGTCTCCACCGGTGTGTAAGTTGTCGCGGCGATGGAAGCCTCCATTCCGGCGAGAAGACGCTGGGCGAGTTCCGCGCGGGCAGCCGGTTTTCCGTCATTGTATTTTCCCGCGGCGATATCCCCTCCACAGCCGTTGAAATAAATCTGGAATATGTTTTCTTTCGTCTGCAATTCCTCTCGCGCGATTCCCGGGAAATCATAGCTTGCGCGCGGATCGCCATAGAAACTCTGGGGATGAGTTGCATAGTAATGTATTCGCACAAGGGGCCGATCCCCCTGGCTGAACGTGATGGTTTTGATATACGGATCGATGAGTCCTTCCGGCAGGGCACGCACCGCCGGGTCCTGACAGGAACTCATCCGAGTTACCATCTTTCCCTCCGGTGTGATGATCCTTCGGTTCGAGGCCACTCGCTCTACCTTCGCCTGTCCGATACCGATGCGATTGAATGGAACGAATTCTTTCATCGCTTGGCCGATCGCCTCGGCAATCGGTTCCGCGCCCTTTTCGAACGATTCCGCTGTGGGATGCACAGGTGGATCATTCACCGTTTCAATCAGCCGCGAGGCATCGCCATCCGCCATGGGAGCCGTGTGCTGGTGGACAGTCTGCACGGCGACATGCGAGACATCTGTTTTCGCCGCTTTTGCAATTCGCTTGCGAAAAACCTCGTGAGTAGAGTTGCACAGTTCACACCAATCCACGGCGCACAGTACGAACCGCCTCCCCCCGTCCTGCAGGATGATTCCCTTCGCCAACAAGGGATGTTCAATGGTCTCCAGCGGTTTGTAACTGGAATAAATGGGAGTGCCAAGTTCCGGAGTTACATCGGCGCGGAAAGTGGAGATTTGCAAACCTGAACCTCCTGTACGGATCAAGGTTGTCTGGCATCCCCCCAAGGCTGTCAGGGCGGAAATTGCGAACACACCTTTGAGGAATTCTCGACGGGAACCGGGTTGATGACTCATTGACGGTATGTCTCCTTTGGAAGGGGCACAACGCCCCCTTTGTATGCCTGCATTCCCCTGATTGTCGCCCGAAAAGGCAGTCCATTCAATGGCCCGAATTGTTTATTTCACGATTTCCGATGCCTGGATGCGTTCTGACGGGCAACTACCGTGGGTTGTCTCTGCAACACTGCAGGGGCAGGCTCTTGAGCCTGCCCTAATGTCCCGGATTGGAGACATCCCGGAAGAAATGCAGGAATGCTTTATACAGGTCGAAATCATATCGCTGCATTCCTTCTTCTTTCATTGTCTGAAGCGCCTGGAACACGGTCACGCGCTTGTGGTAGGGACGGTCGGAAGTAAGGTCGTCAAACGGTTCGATGATGGCGCAAATCCGTGCGGCTTCGGAGATCTCCTCTGCGCTCAGGCCAAAGGGATATCCGGTCCCGTCACAGTGTTCATGGTGGTGCAGAACAATGCGGCGTGCCTCTTCGGATATTCTTTCAAACTTTTCAATTCGCTGAAAACCATAGAGAGGATGCTTTTGGACCAGTTCCCGTTCGGATTCGGTCAACTTGTCCGGTTTGGTCCAGATTTCCCAGGGGATGTCAATTTTTCCGATATCATGCAGCAGGAATCCTTGCGCCAGGTCCTGTAAATGCTCACGGGGCCGCTCAGGGTGAAGGTAATGAACCAGCGCGGTTCCCAGCACGCAGATATTCAAACTGTGAGTGTAAATGCCGGGGTCGTGGGATTCGGCCAGGATGAGATGACGAAGCGCCTCGCGACCGGTCCCGATCAGGTCTGTCAGCGCATCGCCTACGCAGCGACTGGCTTCTTCCACTCGTCTCCTGTCGGCATCCGGTGTAAAAACGCCGGCCAAGAGGGCTTTGGAAATAGCGTAAGTTTGTCGGCTTCGGGTGGCCGGGTCCATATCGGTATTGCTGGCCAGAGCGCGGAGATTCTGAGCGGCAAGTGCTTTCAGGGAACCGGCGAAATCCTGCGGGACAAAAAAAGGACGGCGTCCGCCACTCTGCACCTGTTGCAGCTGTTTTCTGGTGATCGGCAGGTTCTCTGCTTTCAACAAGACAAACCGTGAGGCCGTGCTGACATACACATAAATCGGGAAATCACAAGCTATTTTAACACTCAGAAGAGATGGATCGACAGCCAGAAATCCCGCCCGTTGCCCCGCTTCAATGGAAACATTTTCCTCTTGACGAGCAGGGATATAAAGATATTCCATGTCTTCGTCACGTCGTAGATCGAGTTGGGGCGGCATGGATTATAGGCTTCCCTTCGTCTTGCCCGATTCAATAAACTTACAAGATATTGTATCACAAATAGGAGTCTTTAGTTAGATTATATAACAAAAAGGGAACTTTTGTAGCATCCTGCAGAGGCAATACACGCCATAACGGAAGAGTCTCAAGTGAAGGCTTCCATTCCCAGGATTTACAGTAAGTGTATCACAGCCTTTCTGCCAGATACAGAGAAACGTGCGGAATTATTGAGAAATATCGATTGTGCGCGGATCCGGAAGGAAGGATTCACGACCGTTCGGTTTTGCCGAATCTCCTCTTCAGCTTGACACTTCATTCTCCGGTACTTACCGTTTATTCATCACAAAAAAATGGATGAAATGCAGTCACTATGGACATTGATGATTACACAGAACGCGCGCGTGCCGCACTCCGGCAGGGGGAACTGGACCTGGCGGAGCAGTATTTTAACCTGATCCTGCAATACGCACCGGAACATCCTGCCGGAGTGGAAGGTCTTAAGGAGATTCAAGTCGCACGGGCGCGGAGAAAATGGAGTCGGCCTGTCCGGTTTCTTGTGGAGATATGGTGCCGGGTCCTGATGGGATTTGGGCGATATGACCGGGCGATGGATCGGGTGGAGTTGCTTTATCGATGTGAGCCACAGCGATTTTCCACAGCGGCGAGCTATGCAGTTTGCTGCGACAAGCTGGGACGAACGGCCCCAGCGCTGGAGGCTTACCGGGCGGCGCTTGCGCTCCGACCACGACACGTGCCGTTTCTTCGACGTGCCGCCGAACTGGCTGCCCAGGAAGGGCAGCTGGATGAATCCGTCGGTTACCTGAGGCGTCTTGCTTCCATGTTCCCGGACGATGAGCAGGTGGATCATCGTATTCGAGATCTACTCGCCCGCGAATACGCGCAGACCGGCATTCCGGAAAAACTGACCGAGCGGCGTGCCAAAATGGAAAAAAAACTGCGCGAAATGCCGGGAAGCCCGGAGTTCACTCGCCGTTTGGAGCAATTGGAAGAAGAATGCGCAAAGAACCCCGATGCTGTTCAGCCGCGACTGCGACTGATTGCTCACCTTCGGGAAGCAGGCCTGTTCCAGCGGGCGAACAAAGCGCTTGCGCCGCTGATCGATGCGAATCCGAAGGATTTTCAAGTGCGCCTGGAACAGGCTCGGCTTTGGCGGGCGGAGAATGAACTTCTGCTGGCCTCCAATTTATTCGGGGAACTCCTCGCCGAACAGCCGGATGACAAAAGTCTGGAAGAGGAATACTGGGATTGCCGGGTGGCATACCTTGAACGGGAGATGCGGGATCACCCCGAAGACGAGTCCCTGAAAACACAGATTCGGCAAGCGCAACAGCAACGCGACAGCCTGCAAAGCGCCCGCCTTGAAAAGCAGATTCGAGAACATCCGGACGATTTCGACTCGCGACTGGAACTGGGTAATTTACTTTATGAAATGGGGCATTACGACAAGGCGGTTTCCGTTCTCCAGCGCTTACTGCGAGAGCCTCCTTATGCAGGCCGCTCGCATCTCATTCTGGGGAATTGTTTTCGCAAGCTCGCCCAGATGGAGATTGCCGCCCAGGAGTTCCGGACAGCGATAGATCTGTTCAAGAATCGCGGATACAGCCATGTGCCGGGTGATGAACTGAAAGAGGCTTATTACTCCCTTGGTTTGTGCCTGGAGGAGATGGGGGATCGTCACGGGGCGCGGGAAGCCTACGCCCAGGTTTATGCCTCGGACATTCATTTCCGCGATATTCGGGAACGCTATGAGCGGCTGTCGCTGACCTAATCGACATTTTTGACTATCGTTCCTCTCGCGCCGGGAGGCCGTTTGTCGATTCGCACGGCATCTGACGGGATCCGAATCATGATCTGTCCGGGCGTCAATCCCTGGTTGATTTTGTGTCGGGAGATTTCAATCGACACGTTCAGATTCCAATTCTCTGAGTCGGTCCTGCTCAGGTCCTGCTCGGTCCTCACTCGAACCGGAAGCATGGTTTCTTGATCCAGCCACAGACTGCGCAATGGTTCGAGGTCTTTTGATTCGCCTTTCGGTTCGATGGAAAGCCGATAGGCCGCCCGTCCGTTGATGGTTTCTATTTCGACCGGTTTCAAGGTGTGGGTCTGTCGGAACTCCTCCGGATCCACTTTCAGAAATCCGGCTAACAGGAGAATCTCAGGGAACGCTCCGGCCATGTCAATCGACTCAATGGTGACCTGATTTTCCAACGGCTCGTAATGCCAAAGTGTCTCCCCATCCGAGAAATACTGGTCTTGCAGTTCTCCCCGTTGATACACCGTGGCCAGTCCCGGTTCCTCGCGGGGTGTTGCCGAATAATAGTCCAGCCGAAGATACGCCCGGTCGGCCTGCCCCGGAAGACGGCAGAACGATATCTCGCCCAGGAAGATCGTCCTGGATTTCGTGTCCGTATTTTCCTGCCGAAACGTTGCCGAATAATCACGGACATCTTTCCAGACTTCGGTAGCCTTCTCCAGAACCTGAACGGGTGTGATGGCCTGTACGGAGACCGCCAGAAACAGGCCGGTGATCACCATTGTGCGGATAAACACTCTTGGCATCGGTTCATGTTTCCTTTTTCATTACTGTCCCATATCCGGTAGCAAGATCAAAGGAACATCCTGCACATTGGCAGGTCAGGCGTCTCTGCCTGACGGGGTGATCGGGAAAAAAGAAGGTGGGGAATCGACGTTGTGACAATGTCGGGGGTAGAGATTCAGTAAGAACGAATGCGGATATTGTCTTTTTTGTCCAAGCCGATTTCTTTGAGAACACGCATCAGGTCCTGAGTTGCACTTGCGGGGATGCCAATATAAAGAGGAATTATTTTGTGAGTCTTTTGAGAAATACGTGTTGCCAAATCCTTGATTTCCTGTCGCCCGCTGGCGCTGGTGATATCGTTTCCACCTAAGCGCACGATCCCCACGACCGCCTGGCCGTTCGGATAGGTTCCGATGATGTCCGGCCGGCGACGTCCGATCGAATACGGGGCTTCATATCCTTCCATATTGGCATGGGTTACCGTGATACCCTCCTTTTTCAGTTCACCGACCAGGTTTTTCAACATGCTTCGCTTTTTCAGATCCAAGACCATTAACCTGTCCTCCAAAACTATACACAGGAAAGGTAAATACCTGATACGCACAAGCAACCCATTTTAAATGAATGTAGCACGAAAATACACATTTATGCAATCCTTCCGTTTCAAGCGGACACGGATCTACGCTCGGAGAACGGCGAAATCAGCCGCGCGTGTGACGGTCGATTGTTGCCATGCGCTTGGTTAAGGAATCTTCCGAGTGTCCCGGTTGCATTTGCGCACTTAAGAAAGGCGACTCCGGTTTCTTCCGGGACTCCTCTTTTTGTTTCTTCAATGTTCCCATCAATCCGGGAGAGGGGCTGAATCCGGACTTTTTCAAATCTTCCAGGATTGGCGGTGGGACCCGAACGCTGTTCATCTGGTTGGCTTCCAGCCACCCTTTGCGGATCCAATTCCGAAGGAATTCGGGAGAGGGTTTGACTTTTCCAGGACAATCCAAATCCCGTATGATCGTCGCCGTGGGGCAGAAATCCGAGCCGAAGCAGTGGATGAATCCGTAGACGAGCAACAGGATGTCGAGCTCCTTCTCGTGACATCTCTCGCAAGTCAGATCCAATTCATCGATCTGGTGGCAGACTCCACAAACGAAGCATTTTTTCGTAGGCATCGAGAGCTCTCTTCGATTCCGCGAAGATCGTGTTCGATTCCATACAATTCTATCAAATCCGGAACGGCCTGTCGCGGCGGAATGTCAATCCCTGGAAAGACGCGGGTTGGACGTTTATCAAGAAAGTCGGCGCAAGGGGATTCTGGTCTTGGAAGATAATGGAGAAGGCAGTGTAAATCGCAGGTCGGTTGTGTGCAAAATCGGCAACCGTTTAGGCTCCGCCGCGGGCGGATGACGGCCGGTGAGGACGCGGAATATCTGAAGAAGAATACGCATTTTCGAATCCTTCCCATTATTGTAACAAACGAGGATCGACAGGCCAAGTTACGCCAGAAGCCCCTCGATGTGCATCCGTACACGCGGTCGGCGCAATTTTTCCAGGGCCTGCTCCTCGATCCGTCGAACGCCTTCAGCCGAGAGGTTGAGCTTCTGTCCCACCTGGCGAAGGCTGAATCGCTCGCCATCCTGCAACAAGCCGAACCGCCATGCGAGGACCGCTTTTTCCCGGCGATTGAGCACCTGCATGGCCCGTTTCAGTCGGCTTTGCATCTCGTCAAAGCAAACCCACTCTTCCGCGCTGGTCGAATCTTCATCCGAGAGAATTCGATCCAATCCTCCTTTTTCCCCATCCTGACCATAAAGCGAGTAGAATGTCGGCGTGAGACGCAACACATCGTGAATTCGTTTTTCGGGGACACACAAGTAATCCGCAATCTCTTCAATCGCAGGTTTCCGTCCATGTTCCAATTCAAACGTGGTCTCATACGCTCGAACTTTACGGAGAATCTCCACTTTGTTGATCGGGAAGTTTACGGTGCGTGAGCGCTGCTCGATCATTCGCCGGATGTATAAACGAATCCACCAGGAGGCATAGGTGATTAAGCGGCAGCCCTTGGAAGGGTCGAATTTTTCCAAGGCTTCGATCAGTCCCAAATTTCCTTCCTGGATAAGATCCTCCAGCGAAACACCGTACCCTTTATGCTGGGCGGCGATTTTAATCACAAAGCGAAGATTTGATTCGATCAATCTCCGACGGGCTTCTTCATCCCCCTTACGAAATTGTTGAATCAGGCGACGCTCTTCCTCAACGCTGAGAGGGGTGTCATCGCTCTGCAACAGAGAAGGCGCAATGGTGAGTTCGGTATCGGCCAGTTTCATCGTTGAGGACCTTTCGGGACATGTAACCTTGCCCTTGTTCCACTGCAACTGATGTGCCAATCTGAAATCGACCGGCTGGTACGCATGAATTCAAGGCATTTATTAGAGATCAAGTTCTGTATTATCAATATATTATGTTGTATGATTGCATAAATATGGAATAGAAGATATTTGCCGGATTTGAAGGAATTGGGGAGTCCCGGAGTCCCGTGTCCGGCTGAACTGCGCGGAAAAGTGCGCGGCGGAAGTGCGCGGAAAAGTTCACGTCTGTAACGGACTCGATTTTCGATGAATCCAGGTAAACTCACAGCATGACAGCGCCAGTGGATGAAGAGAACCTTGTTTGGATTGCCGGACATGAGATCCGAAGCGGTTTCTATCCGCCGAATCTGCGTTTTTTAGGTCGGTATCATCCGGATTTGGTTTCTGTTCAGGACTGTGCGATGAAAAACGAGGAGCGAGTATACGGTTTTCAGCGTGGCCAACGGGGGATTTGCGCGGTTCGTTTCCATTGTGGGGATGGGTGGTCGCTATGGAGAGAAGACATCCGCCCGGACGCTCCAGTTCAGTCTACCGAGGAAGCCTGCGAAAAGGCCGACCTGATCTATCTGGTGGGGATCGGACTGGGCGGAACGGCATCGAGCATTTATCGGCGCATCCGGGGTCGGAACAAGGGGCTATTCATTATTGAACCGCAGGGGGAATTTCTTCTTGCTGCGATGTCGGCGCGCGATCTTCGGGGATTGCTGTCTTCCGGGCAGGTGTTTCTTGCTGTGGGACCGACTTGGGAGGAGCAGCTGTCTGAGATTATGGAACGGCAGCACCTGGCGGCGGCTGCACTGCCGGTTCTCCGTGCGGCGGTGAGTCCTGTCAGGGGCTGGGAGCAGGCCGTTCTTGCTCCGGTTTGCGGGGCCGTTCAGCAGGCGATCTCCCGGTTGCAGCCCCGGCTCAAAGAGGGAATGGACGAATGGATTGCCGAGACACATTCTCCAGCGCGCCGTCCGGGCAAGGTAATCTGGGCTTTTCAAGACAGCCGTGGAATTGCGCCCTACAGTCTGATCCAGCTGGTTCTGCTGCGATCGCTCTTTTATCGGCTGCGTCGATTCGGCTGGACTGTAAGATACACGCATTTACGGGACGGGAATTTCTATCCGCCCTATTACCGAATCTGGGAGTTGGTTCGGGCGCGTCCCGATGTGCTTTTCTTTTGCAATGTCGCTCCGTCATTCGAATTCGCCCTCGGTCCCGAACTGTCCGCCGCCATTCGGATTCCCAAGGTGATCTGGCACACCGATGATCCTTTCTATTGCCGACACCTTTACTTGCGGCATGGAGTCCGCGCGGACGAATTATATCTGGCGGCCGATCTCGGCTGGATTGGTCAGTTGGAGGATTACGGCGCGGCAGGACGGACCGGTTTCCTCCCGGGAGCCGCGACAATTACGCGACCGGGGAAACGCAGCAAACGCCTCGCTTCCGACATTGTGTTTGTCGGCCAGGTACGGGCGAAATCGAGTTTTCTGGAAGCGCTTTCTCCGGGGCACCGGGACTACTGCGAGCGAATTGTCTCCGAGAAACTCGCCAACCCGCGTGTTTCTCTGGCGGCAATCATGTCCCAGAGACCGTTTCCCGGAAGGTCCCCCGGCGAGGATATTCTGGATGAGATGCGGCAACGGATTCTGTGGGAGGCCAATACTCGTCACCGCCTGGAAATCGTCCGTCACCTGGAAGACTTGGGCCTGGTGATTTACGGAAATACGGCCTGGCTGGAGCGTCTCCCCGATGGCCCCAACAAGGAGCGGTTCCGTGGAACACTTCCCTTTGGCAAACTGGCACACGTGTACCGAAACGCGATCATTACGCTCAATATCCATAGCTTGCAGACTTACACCTGCCTGAATGTCCGGGATTTCGATGTTCCGGCAAGCGGTGGATTTCTTCTGTCGGACTGGCTGCCGCGAGTGGACGATTTTTTTGTCCCCGGTTTTTCGGATGACCTGGATCGATTGCAGGAAAAAGAGATCGAGATTTTCCTGTACCGGAATCCGACGGAATTGAGACGTGTTGTTTCTTATTTTCTGGAGAATCCGGAGGCACGACATCCGATTATTGAGCGTGCCCGACAAAGGGTTATTGAATATCACACATACTCCAACCGTGCGAAGACTCTCGCGCAATTGCTTACGCGGGTAGTCAGCGGGGAGGGCCGGGCACGTTGATCGTCGCCTTCCGGCCAGGTATGGGCCTGCGGCTCGCACGGTTCGGGGACCATCGTATTGCCGGCTACAGTTCCTGCATGTCTGCCGGAACTTTATCGAAAAGAAAAGGAGACAATTGATGCACTCACAGAACGGATTGCAAATCTGCCGCAGGATGTTGTTCCTTATCGTGGGAATAACTGTTCTCATGTCCTCTGCTTGTCAGAGCGCCAAGAAGGTCTCGAGTGAGTCGAAAAAACCTTCCGCGAAGATCACCGGAGTTCATTTTCGGGATTTGAGTATGGATGCCCTGACTCTGCTGTTCGATATTGAGGTGACGAATCCGTATTCGGTATCTCTGCCGCTGGCAAATCTGGAGTATGGGTTGAGCAGCAACGGGCAACAGTTTGTGGACGGAATGGCGGGATTGCGGGAGTCCATCCCGGCAGGACAGAGTAAAACCGTTTCGGTTCCGGTGGAGATTGGGTTCATGGAAGCATTGCGCGCGTTGGACCAAATCCGTCCCGGGTCCATTGTGCCTTACAAAGCGGAGATGGCCGTCTCCGTCAATGCACCGGGCGATCAGACCATCCGATTGCCTCTTACCAGAGAGGGCAGCCTGCCCATCCCATCCATTCCCTCCTTGAGTTTGAAGGAGCTGCGATGGAGTGAGTTGAGCCTGGATGAGGCCAAAGGAACTCTTCGACTGCATCTGGTCAACCAGAACGAATTTCCGGTGGACCTGTCGGGGATGTTTTACCGTCTGGCCCTGGGGGACAAGGAGGTTGCCTCCGCGAAGGTGCAGCAATCGGCGAAGTTTGCGGAGAAGGGCGGTGAAGGAGACCTGGAGATTCCGGTTTCATTCTCGCCGAAGAAGCTGGGACTGGCTGTGTTCCAGATGCTGATGGGCGCGGAAGCCGGATATTCGCTCGATGGGACGATGGATATGCAGACTCCTTATGGCCCGATCCCGATGCCGTTCACGTCCGTTGGGAAAATGCCGTTCCGAAAGTGATTGTGTGCCGGAGGATGCCGGGACAAAGTTGAGAGGCGATGTATTCCATCAAGAGCCGTTGAACAGGACTTTTTCCAGGCTTTACAAGCTCACCATTTTGTTCGAAAATCGTTTGGATTGGGTCAGAATGCTATTAAGAAAGGTGCAAGAAGATGAAACGTGCAGGATTTACGCTGATCGAACTCCTGATTGTTGTGGCGATCATCGGTATTCTGGCGGCAATCGCGGTGCCGAATTTCATGAGTGCGCAGATTCGAGCGCGGGTAACGGCTCAAATTGCGGATATCCGCAACCTGAAAGATGCCTTTACACGGTATAGGCTCGACAATCCCGGAATCCCTGTTCACGTGGATGGCATGATCGAGCGAAGACCTTTGACCACGCCGATTTCCTATATCACGGTGCTTTACTATGACCGATTCCTTCCGGATTCGGTTGCTCCAGAAACAGACCAATGGAACGGCCTGATTCACGCGGAAGCCTATTGGCTGACGCCTGTATATGTTCAGAGGGATCTGCCCAACGATTGGGACCGGTTGCAGAAGACCAAAGGACTTTACCTGTGGGCAAGAGGCCCCATGACCGGCACAACCCTTTTCAACTGCGGAAGCCAGTATGAGGCCAGCAACGGCGTCAAGAGCCAGGGTTGCTTTGGCGGGTTGATTGAGGGAATGGGGAAATAGGGCGGAGAATTTGTTGGGTGGGGATGGCGGGCGAGGTAATG
>JAKPRU010000545.1 GCA_029557025.1 Candidatus Omnitrophota bacterium
CGTACGATCCCTCCAATGGTGTTGCCAGCAAGGGAGATTTGATTCGGCGCGGCGATGGCGGAGTGACGTACGACCCCTACCGCTGATCGGGAACAGCCGGATTCTTCGGCTGAGAACGATATGTTTTCAATGCGTTACCAGGAGGCCGATCGACAATGCGCCCTCCGAGAGCCTTCACGCTGATCGAATTGCTCATTGTTGTGGCCATCATCGGCATTCTTGCCGCGATTGCCGTGCCCAATTTCCTGAATGCACGCATCCGGGCGAAAGTTGCTCGGGCACAAGCGGATGAGCAGGCCATCGGAGTCGCGCTCGAGACCTATCGTTTGGATCAGAATAACTACCCCGAAGGAACCGCTTCTGCCGGTGTAGGGTTCGGCTTGGATCGTCTCACCTCCCCGGTCGCTTACATGGGAGGCCTGCCCACCGATCCGTTCGAGTACAAATTCGATGTCAAGGCGGACGGATATGCGTGGTTTCCCGAGATTGTGCCGAATTACGTTTATTTCTACACAAAAGGGGGACGGAGTGATCTGAGCCGGGATTACTTCATCAATATCGGTGTAATGAAAGACCCGAACGGGCCGGTTCCCCGCATTGTCGATAAATGGCAGTTGCGCAGTATCGGCCCGAATGCGCAGGGAGACTACGCAATTGCCTACGACATGAGCAACGGGCTGATGAGCATCGGCGATATTTGCCGCTTCGGGCCTTGATTCGCATTCCGGTTGCTGATTACCTGAGAACCCCCAATCTCTTTCCATCGAATCGCCGGTTTTTCTTCTTCTGCGGTTTTTCCGCAGCGGGTTCGGATTTGGGAATGGGTTCATTGGTGGGGGGCTGTTGCAGCTCCGCGATCAGATTCAGCATTTTCGCGGGCAGGTTGTTCCCCCCGGTTCTGTCTTCCACATCAATCACAATGTTCTCATCCCGGGTGGAAATGGTGAGTTTCAGTCCGTTCTTGCTGTCCAGCTGCAAAACACGAGTCGGGTTGAATTTCTCGACCTGCGTGGTGTGGTAAATCAGGTGTCCGCGATTCTTGCCGACATTGACCACCTCGAATCCTGCCTCATGTCCGGCCACCCGCAGGTGAAGGCCGAGCAGAAGACGCTCTACTTCCTCCGGGGGCTTCCCATAGATGTCGGTCAGTTCCTCTCGAAAATCCTCTATTTCCTCCGCCTTGCGGATTTTCAGCGCCCGCTGGTGAAGCGTCATCCGTTGCTGATTACTCTCCACATAATGTGGCGGAATAATTCCCTTCGGAGCCATTTCCAAACTCGTTTCCCAGATTTCCGTGGCCTGCTTTTTCCCTTTCAAACGGGCAACGGTTTCGCGCAAAAGTTTGCTGTACAGGTCGAACCCGATAGCGGCAATATGCCCATGCTGCTGTCGACCGAGGATATTCCCGATTCCCCGAATCTCCATATCCCGCATGGCGATCTGGTATCCCGCTCCAAGCTCGTTATGTTCCTGAATCGCCAGGAGGCGACGTCTCGCCACTGCGGTCAGAGTCCGTTTCGAGGGAACCAGGAGGTAGCAGTAAGCCCGGTGACGGTCCCGGCCCACCCGTCCACGCAGCTGATACAGCTGTGCCAGTCCGAAATGGTCCGCCCGGTTCACAATGATCGTGTTGACATTGGGAATATCCAAACCGTTTTCGATAATCGTAGTCGCCACCAGCACATCGTATTCCCCGCGAATAAAGCGCGTCATAATGGCCTCCAGCTCCCGCTCCGACATCTGACCATGAGCGATGGCGATCCGCGCTTCCGGGACAATTCGCTGAATCAGGCTCGCCATGGAAACGATACTTTCTACCCGGTTGTGAACCAGGTACACCTGCCCCTCGCGGGCCATTTCCCGAAGGATCGCTTTCTCAATCACCTCTTTCGACCATTCCATGACATAAGTCTCAATGGGTAGCCGGTTCTTCGGGGGCGTGTTGACAACACTCATATCCCGAATCCCGGACAGAGAAAGGTACAGTGTGCGCGGGATGGGAGTCGCGGTCAGTGTCAGCGTATCGACCAGCATTCGAAGTTGGCGAAGTCGTTCCTTGTGCTTCACCCCGAACCGCTGTTCCTCATCAATAATCACAAGCCCCAAGTCCGCAAATCCGATGTCCTTTGAAAGGAGTCGATGTGTGCCGACCACAATGTCGATCTTATTCTCTCTCAAGTCCCTTACGATGTTCTTCTGTTCATGCGGCGAACGGAACCGGGAGAGCATTTCGACACGGACCGGGTAATCCGCCAGGCGTTCGCGGAACGTGTTGAAGTGCTGCTGCGCCAGGATGGTGGTCGGAACAAGCACAGCGACCTGTTTGCCATCCATCACCGCCTTGAATGCCGCGCGGATGGCGACCTCCGTTTTCCCGAAT
>JAKPRU010000588.1 GCA_029557025.1 Candidatus Omnitrophota bacterium
GCTGCAACGAAGCTGGATCACGAAAGGAAAGGGGGATATCGCTGAGAGGCGATTGCAGTTGGAGGCGGAAGCACTTCGAGCGGCGGGTCACAGAATCATCCTCGAAAAACGTCCAGTCCCTATGCGGTGGGATCCGAAAGAGAAGATCTGGGTTCCCGCGCAACAATCCGGTGCCGATTTTCACGGCCACATCTACAGAATCCATACCGAGATCGAGGTCAAGCAGACATCACTCAAGAACCCCGATGGGAAGGCACTCCTGAATTTCAAGAGCGCGTTCGGGGATCGGGCGCATCAGTTGATGGCACTGGATGCGTGGCGGTCGGATCAATGCCTTGCGTTCCTGTACTGGTTCGTGGACCTCGGATTCAAGTTTCGCGCCTATCTCATCCCGGTCGAGAAGGTGATGGACCTCTGCACCAGGGGGGAGAAAGGCATTGAGGAATCGTGGGCGCAAGAAAATTCGACCACGCTGGAAGACCTGTGTCGGAATCACAAAACGAGAGAGGTTGCATGACCATGCCACGCATTCACACCGCCGTTGTCCCGGATCGTACCGAGAAGATTGCTTTCTTCTGCCGGGACGAGAACGAGAATCCCCTGCCTTCCCCGGTACTGGAGACCGGGCCGGTGCATGTCGAAGGGGGCGACACGGTAGTCCTTCAAGTTCCGGTAAACCAACGTGGCGACAGGCCACTGGTTATCTTTATTTCCGGGCCATACTCCGCGCCGACCCTTGAGGAGCGGGAAGCCAATACGCGCAGGGCCATGGACGTGTTCCTGGCGATTCTCGCAAAGGGGCATTACCCAATCTGCCCACACCTGTCCCATTACCCTCATGAGTATCACAAGGAACAGACACGGACGGAGATTCCATACGAGGTCTGGATCGAACTGGACAAGCAATATCTGGCCCGGTGCGATGCGATCTACCAGTATGCGCCTTCACCGGGCGCGGAAGGGGAACGGCGCTTGGCAAATCGGTGCGGGAAAATCGTGTTCCGAAACATGGACGAGATCCCGGATTTAATCGGCGGTGCG
>JAKPRU010000592.1 GCA_029557025.1 Candidatus Omnitrophota bacterium
CGAAAGCCGGAATGACGGCATCTTAAGTTAATGCGTGTGGGGGGGGTAGGGCGGGGTTGAGTCCTGCCCGCACCCCCCCAACAGGTGAAAGCTTGACCTGATCGACTTAGAGATGCCAGCCTTTCCGATATTTCATCCGAACATACCGGTTGGCCTCCGAGTTATTGGTAACCCGCATATTCGGGCCGTCCCACAACAGCTTGCCCTCGCATCGCAGGCAGAGATTGCCGAGAAGGACCCACTCTGTAAAAGGTCCGCTGTAGTCAAAATTAGAGCACGCCGGTGGTCCCCCCATGCAGGCCTGGAGCCAATCGCGCGCGTGGTCCTCTCCAGGCGCTCTGGGAATCAGCGGTTCGGGTTCTTTGTATTCCTTAGCCAGTGATTCCGGGAAGATCTGCGGATTGCCGCCATACGTGCCGATAGCAATCACTCCCTTTTCCCCGATGAAAAGTGAACCGTTATCCCCATCCGCCAGCTTGATCCCTTCTGGAATCTCCTTCGGACGTTTGGGCAGGTTGCCGCCGTCATACCAATATACTGTCACCGGAGCCATGCTTCCGCGCGCGGGGAATTCATACCGAATAATCGATTTATTGGGCGCAGTCTGCTCGTTCTTCCCCTCCTGCGAAACACATTCCACGCTGATCGGATATTCCAACAGCAATGCCCAGTTCGCCGGGTCGAGAATGTGGCATCCCATGTCCCCCAGCGCACCGGTCCCGAAATCCCACCAGCCACGCCAATTAAATGGCGCATATTTTGAGTTATAGGGACGATACGGGGCCGGTCCTATCCAGAGATCCCAGTCGATATCCTTGTCATCCGGGATGGGTTCCTCCGGCAGCGGTTCCGGAATCCCCTGCGGCCAGATCGGGCGGTTAGTCCAGGCGTGGACTTCCCGAATATTTCCGATAATCCCCGACCAGATCAACTCGCAAAACTTTCGAACATCATCCCCGGAATGCCCCTGATTGCCCATTTGAGTTGCAACACCGTACTTCCGGGCCGCCTCTCGCAACATCCGGGCTTCGTAAATCGTGTGGGTCAGAGGTTTCTGTACATACACATGTTTTCCCATTTTCATGGCCATCATCGCGGCCACGGCATGGACATGGTCTGTTGTGGAAATCGTGCATGCATCGATATTCCGTTCCTCTTTCTCCAGCATATCCCGAAAATCCCGGTAGCGTTTCGCTTTCGGATACCGTTCGAACGTGGGCCCGCCCTGGACCCAGTCCACATCGCAAAGCGCCACGATGTTTTCGGAACTGCAATTGTCGATATCGCTGCTGCCTTTGCCTCCGACTCCGATTCCCGCAATGTTCAGTTTTTCATTGGGGGATCGATAGCCCGTTCTGGACAGTTTCGGCCTGCGCGCCGGTGTGGCGCAGCCCGCCAGGGCCGTCGCCGCCGTCCCGGTCAAGAACAACCGACGTGTGATTTTGGTGTGTCCCATGCTGCTCTCCTCTCGTTTTCGCCTCATATCGGCACATCGGGGTGTCTGCCCGGCTCTGTGCCTCAACGATGTTTGAAGATAACGCGGAAATCCGACGGAGAAAGAGGATACCACACTCTCCGGCGCGGATACACCGGCACTGGGGATTTTTCAACCCTTCGCACATCCGCCATCCCCAATGTTCATGACCGGAGATATTCGGGAGCGCCCGGATTTCCGGCGCAAGATCGCGCTTGGTCGATTGGGCATGAGAGGCAGGCCCACCTTGCCGATTCGGACTCCCGCCCCGATAGTAGTAGGTTAGGCGTCCCTGTCTGGCGATTAACTTTCTCCATAGAGGACAAAGACATGAGCAACCCAGAATCAACCCGGATTTCCAGGCGCGATATTCTGCGCACCACAGGCGCATCCAT
>JAKPRU010000596.1 GCA_029557025.1 Candidatus Omnitrophota bacterium
AGTACCTCGCACGCTCCGCGTGCGAGTTCGACCACGGCAGGATCAGCGGGCGACTGCCTTCAGATCATCCTTCCATCTCAAGAATATTCAACGCTTCTCTTGTTTGACCGACCAGGAGCCGAACGACCAGTCCCGCCAATCCGTGACAAGTCCCGCTTTCACCGGATTGTCTCGAATATATATTTCAATCCGATCGGCCTCTTGCCGATCCCGTATCCAGTGGTCATACCATTCGCGCATCCAGAAACGATTGCCCGTTCGATCGAGCACGCGGTTGGCTGCCCGGCCGGTATACCGTTTAAAACTATCCATCAAACCATCCAGGATGCCCGTTTCCTCCTGCCGATAACGCTGAGACGCGGGCAACAGCATGAATTTCATATGCAGATGATTGGGCATGATGACATACGAATGCATATTCCAGATTTCCTCTCTGACAAAATACTCGATGCTGTCAGCAACGATCTGAGCCACTTCGGGTGCTTCTAACCAGCGATGCCCCTGATTGGCATGGAGCCACTTTTCCATCAGGGCAAAGACGTGCCGGAACTGGTAATCGGATGAATGCAGGTGGCTTCGGCGGAGAGTTTGGTTGATTCTCTGAATCATCTGGACCACATGGCGAGGAAGGGAACCGATCAGATTCAGGGTGACGAAATATGGGGCATCCGAAACTTCCCAATGGGGAAGACGCTTCCGATACCAGCTGACCGTTTGACCGGGTCGATGCATGGTGGAACCTCCTTGGATCTATTAGTACTAACGGATCAGTTGGAAACTGTTCAGATTTGTTGTGCTTCATGTTGCTGCCGAACACGCGCGCAATCACGACTTATCCCTGTAATTAAAGGACTTGGACTATTAGAAATTTCGGAACAGCTTGATTCTGTTTTTCCCATCATGCCTTTTTATTTTCTTGGTGCTTTACCGTAAGAAACCACACACCCTGCCTCCGGAATCCCACCATCCTGCAGATGGAACTCGCGGCCGGAGGCCGCGAGGTACCCTCGGAGTACCTCGCACGCTCCGCGTGCGAGTTCGACCACGGCAGGATCAGCGGGTCGGCCGATGGATCTGCCGAGTTCCATCATGAATCCGCCACACCCTGCCTCCGGAATCCCACCATCCTGCAGATGGAACTCGCGGCCGCCAGGCCGCGAGGTACGGGTGGGCGCCGTTGACACCCCATGAGCCCGGTGCTAGCATGGAGTCAACTGGTCCTCTCTCGAACAGCTGATCTGGGTAGTCGATCCATCCCCCAAGCCGGGATGCGATTACGCGATTCCGCCCTCCTTCTGCAGATCCGACTGGTACTGTCAAGACTTCGGCGATCCGGAGGTTCCCATGACACGGGTATCTGCGATTCTCGCGGCGGTCCTGCTGGCCACTGCGTGGGCCGGCGCAGGCATCAACTGCTGGTCCACGGGCGGGCCGTACGGCGGCGAGACGCTGTTCATCACCGTGGACCCGCAAACCCCGAACGTCCTGTTCACGGCGGTGAACGGCGGCGGATTCTTCGTGAGCCGGAACTGGGGCCAGAGCTG
>JAKPRU010000598.1 GCA_029557025.1 Candidatus Omnitrophota bacterium
TTACAGCGAGAGACGCCGGGAAGAAGCATCAAGGCACTGGTGGATATGGCGGAACCGATGGGCTCGGAGACCAATCTTTACCTGAATTTAGAGGGCAAAACGCTCGTGGCGCGCGTTCGCGCGGAAAACATAAGACCCCACGAAGAACATGTCTTCGATATCGAAATGGAACAGGCCCATTTCTTTGATATCGAAACCCAACTGCCTCTTTGCTAAGCCTTATATGAGGGCCCATGGTTCAGAGACCGGGCGCACTCTTTGAGGGGCGTCAGAAAGTGTAGCCCAGACCCAAAGTGACAACATCCACGCCCGAGTTGTGTTCGCCAAGATTTGCGTTCGAGATGTGTTCCCACTTGAGAACCGTATGCCAGGACTGCGAGCACTTGTAGCCAACACCGATGCCGCTCAGGAAATTGATGTTGGAACTGTTTCCGACAAAACGATTCTCATGGCCGATTACGTGGGCATTCACCTCGGCGAACAGCCCTCGATATTCCGATCGCACGGAATACAAACGGGCCCCAAAACCGGCCCCGGCACCGAATACCGTGTCTGCATCCGGTGCATCCTGCCCATAAACAAAGAAGGGAAGCATGCGCAATCCGAGGGATAAACGCGGCGTTGTGGGAATCTCGTATTCTACCGTTCCCTTGAGCAGATAATCTCCATCCCGATCCCGATTGCCCATGGTTACTCCCGGACCACCGGATATTTCGAGTCTCCAGAGGCCGGAACTATCCGCCCACAACATTGGCGATACAATGAGTAACACAAAAGCAGTCAGAACCAGCGTAACCGATAGGCGCATTTATTTACCCTCCAAGATCACATACCAGACCACAAAACAAAACGAGTGCATATTATTTACCAAAAACAGCCTATTTGTCAAGAGTTATTTTTTTGGCCCTTTTCCCCTTTTGCCCCCCCCGCCCCCGAATACACGGACGTTTGCACCGCCCCCTTCAGTTTGACAATTTGTGATATGCCAAAAACAATAAATTTATGCGACTGAGCAGTCGCGCTTGTGGCATTAAAGTGCGCTGGCCTTACCCAAGGTGTCGATCATCGTGATAATGGGAAGGAACAGGGAGATAAAGAGAATCAAGACTACCGCACCTACAACCAAAGTAAAGATCGGCTGCAGGGCGTCACCCAAGCCGGAGACGGCTATTCTGACCTCCTCCTCGTAAATATCGGCAATCTGTTCGGCAATTTGATCGACCCGTCCGGATTCTTCCCCCGTGACGAACATATCCACGACCACAGGGGGAATAACTTTCGCGGCGCGCATGGGCTCTTCAAGACCTCCGCCGTTTTCGACGGAATCCCGCATCCCCTTTAACGATTCGGCGACTGCGCGGTTGTGGATCGCAGCCCTGGTAAGGTCCAGCGTCGACATCATCGACAAACCACTTCTGAGAAGAAGGCTCATGGTGCGGCACATTTCGGTTATCGCGTTCTTGTGGATGATCGGACCGAGAATCGGCACTTTGAGTTTTACATAATCGGCCGCGAGCCTTCTCAAGGGATTCCTCACAAACCATAGTTCATATACCGCAATAAGGGCGATCACGAGCACTACCGGAACCCACCAAAAAGAACGGATCAGGGCCGAAATTTGAATGAGAAGCCGCGTTGAATGCGGTATCTGCAGATTTGAACGGGTAAAGAAATCGGCAAATACGGGAACAACAAAAGAAGTGATCACGTTCAGTGCCACGATACAGGCGATCACGAGGAGCACGGGATAGATCATGGCGCCGCGGACGCGCTTTCTCAGAATCTCACGGGATTCCCGGTAGGCTACGAGCCGGCGCAGAACGACTGTAAGGGTACCGCTCGCTTCGCTTGCGCGGATCAGATTGACAAAAACCGTGTCAAAATAGCGCGGATGCCTGTCAAAGGCTTGCCAAAGGGCGTTTCCCCCTTCGACATAGAGGGCGATGTCATTTATCAACCCCTTGACCGATGCCCGTTCACTTCGTAAGGCCAAAGACTTCAAGGAACGTAATATGGAGGTTCCGGATTCCAGCAGCATAATCAACTGCCGCAAGAAAACGGTCACGTCCGTATAACGGATACTGCCAGTCGCGAAGAAACCCCGGGGCAGAAGATTTCCCGGTTTGCCCGCCTGGACTGTTGGGGCTCCGCCGGACGGCGGGGGCGCTTCCTTTCTGGTCAGGAATGACTTTGTCAGCGTTACTTTCTTCATACGGCCCGAAGTCCTGCCGGCTTTTTCCGGATTATTTTCCATACATCAAGCTCCTTGTCGCTTACCCTGTCCCCGACGGGTATCGTTTAAGGCTTTGCGGTCTATCTTATTCCCAATGAGTTCCGAGGGAAAGAATCCTGTATTGACCGTTATCTACCGCCAGGATTGATTCAACGGAGTACCTTCCCAGCGTACGCATGCTTCCGGCTTCTGCCCTCTTGATTTCGCTTGTGCTGACCAGGTGAAACACCTTGCCTTCTCCGGGCCATGGCGGAGCACTCTTGAATCTGGCAGCCCAGGTCGAAGCGTCTACGGGTTCTATGGATACCCTTGCTTCCGCGGTATGGGTTTCCAGAAGCACAGGGCAGTCTTCATGACTATCCGGGCGCCCACCATACACACCGTAGGAATACAGGGTTTGTTCCTCGGCCGGCCGGTCTTCCTGGATCCATTTCCAGATATCCCCGGCGGCACTGTTAATACCGGCGATTGCGTAATGGCGGGCCCGAATCGAATTCAAATGCCTGGCATTTATATCGGATTCTATGG
>JAKPRU010000642.1 GCA_029557025.1 Candidatus Omnitrophota bacterium
CTACCGGCAGACTCCGAGATCGAGAAGAATACCCACCCTTCGCGAGGATTGAAGAAAGTGGACTGCACGGAAGATACGGAAGAAATATGACTAACAAGGAGGTCCGTTACGAAGTTATTGCGAACGATCAGATCCCTACCCTCATCGGGCCACACAGGCCAAACCGGCCAATTCACATCCACACACGAATAAAAATACGTTTTTCCATCGGCCGTCGTCACCGTAATACCCACTCGGTAACGTGCGCCATCTCTCGCATTTGCCAGATGGAACGTTGCTGTTTCGAGTACAGCTCCGCCCTTCACCGGCAGCTCTTGCCCGGCTATTCCCTTCTGAGAAGCGCCCTCAAAGAGATCCAAAATCAGTTTCCCCTCGGGTCGTTCATTACCGAGACCGAGCAGATCGGCCTGCATCACAATATCCTTTTCCTCATAAAGCACATACGGCGAAAGAACGTGTACCGCATTGAGTTTCTCTAACTCCGTGGTCAGCACGCAGGGACTCAGCCAGATACCGCCTGTGTCCCCCCGGTCATAAACCTGGATCGCGATGAGATTCCGCGCGCCGTAACGCAGAAAGGATGTCAGCTCGGCCGCGGTCGGCTCCACGGCTACACCGCGACCTGCCGGCTCGCCAAACGAATTGACTCGTTCCCCATTACAGAACAGAACGTAGGTGTTGTTTACTCCCGCCAATAGTAACCATGTTGGCCGTGCTTCCCATTCTTTCGGAACATCGACCCATTTTCGATACCAGGCATAGCCGTCCAAGTCCGGATAACCCAGTGCTTCCCACTGCCGGCCGGCGTCAATTTTCGCCCACGCGGAATCGTCATACGTAGAGGCCTGCCACCCCTCCGAGATACCCACATTCTTCTCATCCGGGCAAAAAGCCCATTGTGGCGCTACATCAATCGTTCCCTGCCCCGGCGCGACACCCGCAAATGCAAATAGAACCATTCCCGATACCATCGCTGTGATTCTCATTGGCGCTTGCTCCTCTCAAGAGTCTCACACACTCTCGTCGTGATCGGTACAGGTTATTTCGGCTCCGGAAACGGCTGAATCTCGATGAAATTTACCGATGTTTCTTGCCCGACAGGACCGCTTCCGTCATCACCGCTTTTCCAATCCGAAATTGTCAGCTCGGCACAGACCTTCTCCGGGTCG
>JAKPRU010000686.1 GCA_029557025.1 Candidatus Omnitrophota bacterium
GGGATAAGGAGATTATCCTGGTGGGAACAGCCCATGTTTCCCGCGAAAGCGCTGAGCTGGTCGAACAGACGATCCGCGAAGAACACCCCGACACAATTTGTGTGGAGTTGTGCCAGGACCGTCTGGAGGCGATTCGTCAGCAGGACCGCTGGCATGATATGGACATCATGAAAGTCATCCGGGACAAACGGACCTCTCTGCTTTTGGCCCAGTTGCTTATGGTTTCGTTTAAGCGCAAAATGGCTCAGAAGTTTCAAATCCAGCCGGGTGAGGAAATGCGCCGCGCGGTGCGTCTTGCGGAAGAAACAGGAGTGCGTCTGGTGCTTGCGGATCGGTCGATCCGCGTGACCCTCCTGCGCGCTTGGCGCAAAATGGGTTTCTGGAGCAAACTGAGGGTACTCCCGGAGATGATCCTGTCCTTATTTGTTGCCGATGACATTACGGAAGAGGATATCGAAAAACTGAAGGAACAGGATGTACTCGAAATTGCTTTAAAATCTCTGGGAGAGAAATTACCCGCGTTAAAGACCACCCTGATCGATGAAAGGGATCAGTTCCTGGCGCGCATGATCGGCGAAGCGGGGGGAAAGAAAATTGTCGCCGTGGTCGGTGCGGGTCATGTGCCGGGCATATGCATGAACATGGGGCAGGAGATCGATCTGGATCTGTTGAATCGGATTCCCGCACAGGGTCTTTTCGGCCGGGCCGTCGGCTGGATTTTTTCGTTCGTGGTCATCTGTTTGTTTCTGGCCGGTTTTTACTTCTCGGGTAGCCAGTCGAGTATCCACATGATCCTGTCTTGGTCGATTATCACAGCAAGTTGCGCCGCCTTGGGGGCGTTGATCATGCTGTCCCATCCGTTGACGATCCTCGCATCGGCTGTTTCGGCACCGGTGGCAACTTTGCATCCGCTCATTGCAACGGGCTGGGTTGCCGGTCTCACCGAAGCGACAATCCGCAAACCCCAGGTTAAGGATTTTCTGAATCTAACGGAAGACATTACCAGTCTTCGTGGGTTTTTCCGCAATAAAATCACGCGGATATTGATCCTCATCGCATTTGTCAATCTGACGACATCGTTGGGTACCTTTGCGGCCATTCCGGTTATGATGCGATTTCTCCAATTCTGAAGGGAGTTTGAAGTTCAATGGGCACAGGCGGTATTCTATGTCCCCGTTGCCGAAAATTCATCAGTGTTGATGAATCCGAATGTCCCTATTGCGGACTGAGGCGGCCGGGCGCCCGGAGTATGCTGCGAAACGGTTTGTCTTTTCTTCTTCTGGCGGACCCGGTCAAGGTCATTATATCCGTCAATGCGGTCCTGTTTATTCTGTCTCTCCTTATTAACCCGACATCCCGGGGGGTGGACCTTAACCCGATCACCATGCTGTCGCCCTCCGATTACAGTCTGATGATTATGGGCGCAACGGGCACCATGCCGATAAACGGCTTCGGAAACTGGTGGAGCCTGGTTTCTGCGTCTTACCTCCATG
>JAKPRU010000738.1 GCA_029557025.1 Candidatus Omnitrophota bacterium
GTGGATATCGTTCTATCGAACGGACAAGTCCCTGGGGCTGCCCTATTTTGTGTCCCTGGTTCGCGGCGTGTCCGAAGCCACGGCAAGCCACTCGATGCTGCTCCCCATCGAATCGGATGAGGAAATTAAGGGAGTAACGGAGGTCCCACGGGTGATCGCCATCACGCATCCGATTCGGATCGATACGGGCAGGAAAGGTCAACCGACTCACATGTCGGCCATTTCCCAGACAGCCCATCTGCGTATTGTGTTTTCCTCCGGCGACAGAGTTCAAGCAGATGTGATTCGCGATGGCGCGAACCGGATGCTGGAGTGTATACAGCCGATTCTCGGCAACTCAGCGTTTCACCTGGTTATGTCCGACAGCCTGGATAAGGCGTGGTTTTCATTCGAGCAGATGGAACTCGAAAAAGGACTTGGAATCCGCATCCCCTGGGGGATTAAAGGGCATGATGTCATTGTCGCCGACTCGGGGGAGGGAGTCCGGGGACCGACGATCGAAACGGATGGCAAACTAGCCGTGGTTTCCTGGGACACCGACCATAATCGTGTGGCATATTTCCTCCTTGAGGGAACGTACCTCTACGCCACTCCCTCGTTGCGGAAAGGCTCTCTGCTCGAGCTGGTTTATGGAGCCGAGAGTCCTGTCACAGTCAGTTATTTGGGCAGAATGATGGTTTTCGCGGAAGGCTGTTCCATCAAAGGCTCTTATTACGCTTCCGATCTATTCTCCGCCCGACAGGGAGAGACATGGTTGGTTCCTCATAAGAGCAATCATCGAGTAACCTTCTCCCGCTGAACTGTTCCTCCGACCTCTCCCATCAATCATTCGAGAGAATTGCGATAAGATGTGTGGTATCTCATTTGAACCTTATGAGGCTGCCATGGAAGTCACCCGTCAGCAGTTTATCGATCATTTGAAATCCATCGTTGGCTCCGATCATGTCCATCATTCCCCCGAAGATTTGACCACCTATGCGTACGACGGTACTCCGGGATTCAATGTCCCCCCTCTCGCCGTCGTTCAACCGCTTACTACCGAAGAGGTGGCGCAAGTCATTCGGTACGCTTACTCAAACGATGTTCCCATCATCCCCCGAGGATCGGGGACCGGTCTGTCGGGCGGTTGTGTGCCCGTGGAGAACGGCTTGGTTCTCCAGATGGTGAGAATGGACAAGATCCTCGAAATCGACACGGTCAATCTGACCGCGCTGGCCGAACCGGGAGTCATTACGGCGAACCTGGCGGCAGCGGTTGAGAAACTGGGTTTGTTTTATCCGCCGGACCCCGGCTCCATGAAAATCTCCACGCTGGGTGGAAATGTAGCCGAGAATGCGGGTGGCCTGCGTTGTTTCAAGTATGGGGTAACGCGGGACTACCTGATGGGACTGGAGGTCGTTTTGCCCGACGGTTCCATTCTGAAAACCGGCGGCAAAGCCAAAAAGGACGTGGCCGGTTACGACCTGACCCGCCTGTTCGCCGGTTCCGAGGGAACGCTGGGGATTGTCACCAGGATTCTGGTCTCTCTGCGCCCGAAACCCGCTGCAACCGCGACCATTCTGGTTTTCTTCGACTCCCTGGTCGATGCGGGGGAGGCTGTTACCCGGATTGTGGCAAACGGAATCATCCCCTGCACGTTGGAGTTTCTGGACAATACCGTAATCAACTGCGTCGAGGACAACGCGAAACTGGGACTCTTGAGAGACAAGGCCGCCCTGCTTCTGATCCAGGTGGATGGTCATCCGCAGCAGATTCGCCATGAAATCGAGGCCGCGCGGGAATCGTGCATGGCCCATGGCGCATCTCAGGTTTCCGTGGCGACCTCCGATGCCGAGGCCGATCAACTGGTCGAGGCGCGACGGGCTGCGCTCTCTTCCCTGGCACGGGTCAGCCCCACCACCATCCTGGAAGATGCCACTGTTCCGCGCAGCGAACTGGCCAACATGATCGCATTCATCCAGTCCGTCGCGCAGAAATACAAACTCCGAGTGGGCGTATTCGGGCATGTGGGCGACGGCAACCTGCATCCGACATTCCTTACCGATGAGCGAAATCGGGAAGAGATGCTCCAAGTCCACAAGGCCGCCGAAGAGATCTTTCAAAAAGCCATCGAACTCGGCGGAACCATTACCGGCGAGCACGGTGTCGGGATTGCGAAAAAGCGTTTTCTGCCCGCCATGATCGGCGAAGGCGGAATGGAGATAATGCGCCGAATCAAGAAAGTTTTTGATCCGAAAGGACTCCTGAATCCCGGCAAGATGTTTTGACTTGGCCTTCTGAGAATAGTCTCATTCAATTGAGGCGAGCCGCCTCCTGTCCCTCCGGGAGAAGTCGGATTGATGGTCTGCGGGCCGCGTGCGCATCGGACGGATGGTTCTTCAAACAACACTTGACCTTTTTCCGCTGAGACCTTCTCCATGAAAACCGTAATTTCCGCTTCCCGCAGAACCGATCTCCCCGCCCATTTCTACGACTGGCTTGTGGAATCATTTCGCTCCGGCAAAGCAATTGTCTCCCGGCCATATAACCGGGGAACTTATGAGGTGAATCTGGCCCCCGATGAGGTCCACACAATCGTTTTCTGGTCCAAAGATTTCGGCCGCCTGTTGCGAGATGCGAATCGATGGGACCGATACCGTCTCTTCTTTCAGTTCACTCTCAACGATTGTCCCATACTGGAACCGAACGTGTCTCCGCTCGCACAACGCCTTGAACAATTGAAAGCATTGGCCGGTCGGTGGGGACCGGAACGGATTTCGTGGCGATTCGATCCGATTGTCTTCTGGGATAACGGGCAACGCAACAACCTGTCGGGACTTGAAC
>JAKPRU010000747.1 GCA_029557025.1 Candidatus Omnitrophota bacterium
GAAACTACCAGCTGTCTGTACGGAGCTCAGGATTATCTGCAGAAGCATTCCTCCGGATTGACCAGAACACGCCCAAACAACTACCTATCGTGCTGTCACTCGCTCCAATGAATCCGGAGAATGCTTTTTGTATCGTTGGGCGGTGTGTCTATGCGGACGGGACCATAGTGAACGAACCGTATCGGGTTTTCTGCCGGTTGCTTGATCCGCCTGTCCGTTTCCTGGAGGAAACACACCCAATCGAATTCCCCTCCGGAGAGTTTCTATTCTGGATGAGCCTGCTAACGGATGGAGCTTATGAGATCATCTACATCACGCAGGACGGGACTGTGTTCTATCGGACCATTGTGGCGTTGTCTCATACAATGGCCGTTCCATGGCCGGAGGAAAATGTGCGAGCGCTCAGGCTGCCGGATGTGTTGTATCCGGGCATGAAGGCGAAGTAGGAGCGACCGTTTTGGGCCGACCATCGTCCTCTATAGACATATTTCCGGTTGGATCTGAAGATGTTAAATCCGCTCGGAAACTGACCATGTGTCCGGTTAGTATTTGACCCATATCCGCATGGCACCTCCCTCCCCACAACCTCCCTCCCGCTCAGTACACCCATTCCTCATGCGCGAGCGGGGCACGGTTCAGTTCGTCCCGATGTAAGGGCCAGTTGGGAAGGAAGGAGTCCATGAGCGCGCGGAAGCGTTCGTTGTGATGGCGTTCGAGTAGATGCACCATTTCATGCACCAGGATATACTCAAGGCAGGAAGCCGGTTTCTTGGCGAGTTCCAGATTCAGCCAGATTCGCCGGGCTTCAACGGTGCATGTGCCCCAGCGGGTTTTCATCTTCTTGATACCCCAATCGGCGACCTGCACGCCGATTTTCGGCTCCCACTTCGCAATAAGCGGCGGAATCTGCTCCCGCAGTCGTTGGCGATACCACCGATGCAAAATCTCCTCCCGTTTGTCCCTGTCCGTTCCGGGGCGGACCCGCAACTGAAGCGTCGTGCTGTTTGCGAGTCGGACCGTAGCCGGACCGTTGTGCTCGATGACATCAAGCCGATAGCCCGCATTTCTCACAAGCCTGTCATAAGAGGAGTGAGACGGGCTGGATATCGCGAGAATAATTGCGGCGAGTGGTTTCCTGAAGAGATGGGACCGTGCAAGTCAGGATGAACAGAGAAACCCGCACCCAAAATGGGCCGGATAAGGCTTCCCGGAGAGAGCCACAGACAGACCTCGGCTCCGAGGGGTCGTTCAAAGACACAGGAGGAAAGGGGAGGAGACTCCCGCTACGGTGAAAACAGGGGGATGGCTTTCAGATTCGCATACGCGGCAGCAAAAAGCGTCTGATACGGGCAACCGCTCGCCATCGACACCACGATCCTTCGCACTGTCACCCGAATCCGAGCCCCCAGTTTGAACAACTTGAGTCGAATCGTCTGACATTGCGCCTTCGCCATCTCTGTCCCCTGTAATCCCAAGCGGCGGAACGCGGAAACCAGTAGATAGGCCACCGACGAAAACCACAGGCGGATCGGGTTCGCCCACATCTCATGGGAACTCGTCCGATCCGCAAACAAATACAACGGCTGTTCCTTGATCCGGTTCTCCATCTCCCCTCGCGCACAATACTCCTTCTCGTACAACGTCTGCGCATCATACGCCTCCGGCCCATACGAGGTCACCACAAACCGGGGATTCGCCCCTTTCGACAAATACTCCGCTTTCGCCACCACACGACGCTTCCGACTCCAACTCCTCTCCGTTCGGTATAGAAAATGTCCATACACCCGCGCCGCTTTCTGTGTCCGCGCATACCGTTTCCTCGCCTTCTTCATTTGGCGTTTGATCTTTCCCAGCAGGCGCGAATTCTTCGCCAGTCCGAAAACATAATGCACCCCATTCGCCTCACACCAACTCCTCAGCGATTCCCGACAAAATCCCGCATCCCCCCGAATCGCAATCTCTCCTTTCGGCCAGCTCGCTCGGACCCGCTCCACGATCCGCGCCACCTCCTCCACACTCCCCGCCGACGCATCCCGGTTCGACTCCCGCAATCGCGAACACAACAAGTGATCCCCGCAAAAGATGTACAACGGCAGATAACAATACTCCCGGTAATACCCATGAAAAAATCGCCCCTCCTGTTGTCCGTGCAACGGATCGTCCGTCGCGTCCAAATCCAACACCATCCGCCGGGGCGCCCGTTCGTGCGCCTGGAGAAATACCTCCACAAAAAACGCATTCACCGCCTCCTCAATAATCTCGATCTTCTTGTATCGATCCGGCTCTCCCGGACGGGTCAATTCCAGACGATTCAGCGTACTCTTCCCCGCCAACGCTCTTCCCCGATCTCCCTCCCGGACCCGACTCTGACCCGTCGGATCTTCCTTCCCCACCAACACCGCCAACACCGGATCGTTCCGCAATGCCTCATGATCGTTCAGGTCCTCATATCCCAACGCGATCCCGTACACCCGCTGCGCCACCAACTCCGCCACCGTGTGTTCGATTCGTTCCGCATCCCTCAAATCCCGGAAACACCCGCTGAACTGTCGGAGAATCCCACACCGCTGCTCCACCTCCCGCAACAGCAGTCCCCCCGCGTCCGATGTCAGGGTTCCCCCGTCAAACGAGGCCACCACTTCCCGTTTCTCCAACGGTTGAAAATCAAACAACGTTCCTGTACACTCTGTTTTCATAAGGTCACCTTCTTGGCATACAAATAAGTTCTTATCACAACTCTATTTATGCCATAAAAGGTG
>JAKPRU010000748.1 GCA_029557025.1 Candidatus Omnitrophota bacterium
TTCCTCTGTCAAACGAGGCCACCACTTCCCGCTTCTCGAACGGTTAAAAATCGAGTAACGTTCCTGTACGCTCTGTTTTCATAAGGTCACCTTCCTGGCATACGATAAGTTCTTATCACAACTCTATTTATGCCATAAAAGGTGGCCTTTAAAAATGGCTACCGTGAGAACTCCGGGTTAGGCCTCCCCCGACCCATTTTCCTGCCGAGATCGCGCCGCAAGGTCTCTCTGGTATTTCTTCCAGCCCGGACACCAGCCGGTATGCCAGCGCCACAGCCTGGCCCACCAGGTATCGGGGTGCCGCTCGGCAGCATGCCTGATCGGGCATATCTCACATGGCGCTTTCATGCGAAGCCCTCACGATGCGAATCAGTTCTTCCCCAGGCGCTCATCCAGAGTTTTAAGCACTTTATCCAGATTCGGTTCCAGCGAGATCGGAAGATTGGCGAAACGCGGGGTTACATCTTCCAGTTTGGATTCGTGATACTTGATCTTAAATTCGGGGAATTTTAAGCCATTCGCGGTGGATATCACTACAACATGATCCTCTTTGCCGATCGTGCCGCGCTCGACCAGCTTGAGAAGCGCCGACAGTGCCACGCCGGTATGCGGGCAGTTAAACAGGCCGCAACGATCCGCTTGGGCAGCGGCATTCGAGAGTTCATCCTCGGTGGCCTGCTCCACAATCCCGTTGAACGCTTTCAGGATGCGAATCGCTTTGTTGACACTGACCGGGTTCCCGATTCGTATTGCGCTCGCCACGGTCGGTCCGGCGGTCATCGGCGTGAATTCCTCGAATCCTTTCAGGTAACTCTCGTACAGCGGGTTGGCGCGCGCCGACTGAGCGCAGACAATTCGCGGCATTTTCGAGATCAGCCCCAAGTCCCGCATGTTCTCGAATCCTCGTCCCAAGGCACTGACATTCCCCAAGTTCCCCCCCGGAATAATCACCCAGTCCGGAACCTGCCAGTCATCCTGCTGAACAATCTCGAAACTGATCGTTTTCTGGCCCTCAATGCGAAGTGAGTTCATGGAATTGGCCAGGTAGATATCTTTCCGCCTGGTGACCTCCTGCACGATTTTCATGCACCCGTCAAAATCTGTCTCCAGAGCAAGGGTCATCGCTCCGTTGGCGATAGGTTGAATCAGTTGCGCATGGGAAACCTTGTCTTTCGGCAGGAACACAATCGCGGGTATCCCAGCGGCAGCGCAGTAGGCCGCCAGGGCCGCCGAAGTGTCGCCGGTGGAGGCACACGCCACTGCCCGAATCGGCTGCCCATCCGCGATCATCTGTTTCACCTGAGACACCAGCACAGTCATTCCCAGGTCCTTGAACGATCCCGTGTGGCTGTTCCCGCACTGCTTGATCCAGAGATTCGGAACGCCGATCTCTTTCCCGAACCGCTCCGCCCAGAACAGGTTGGTATTCCCCTCGAACATGGAAACCACGTTCTCATCCGCAACGAGAGGATTCACGATCTCTTTCTTGCTCCAGACACCGCTTCCGTATGGGTAACGGGTACTGAACTGACGTTCCTCAAACATGCGAATCCAAGCGGCCGATGAGCGCTTTTTGAGCGCCTCCAGGTCATGGTTTACCTCAAGCAGGCCGCCGCATGTCTCGCAACGGTACACGATTCGATCGAGCGGATAGGTCACACCGCAGCCGGAAATGCACTCAAACCAGGCTCGGTATTCGGTCATTCTTCGATCTCCTGGATCACCGGGGTATGCAAAAGGTTGCCATAGAGAGACCGGAAAGAGAAGTGGGTCAGGGGCATTCCAAAACTCCTCGCCCCAATCCTGCGTCTCGGAAAACGCATCCTACAGTGCCTCTGCAAGATATCTTGCCGCCAATTCCCGATACGACTCCGCAACTCGTCGTCCGGGGTTTTCCTCCGGCTCCAGTGTGCGCACAATTCTTCCCGGAACACCGACCACCAGGGACCGGGGCGGGATGTCCGTTCCTTCCCGAACCACTGCCCCCGCGCCGATCACACTCCCCGGTCCGACCCGGCAATGGGAAAGAACCACTGCCCCCATACCGATCAGGCATTCATCGCCGATCTCCGCGCCGTGAACGATTGCTCCGTGACCGATGGATACGAGATTTCCGATGATACAGGGCGCATCATGGTCCACATGCAACACGGCACGGTCCTGGATATTGGTCTGTTTGCCGACCCGGATGACGTTGATATCCCCACGCAGCACTGTCCCGAACCAGATGCTGCTCTCTTCGCCGATTTGCACATCGCCGATCACCGCGGCATCCGGAGCCGTAAACACCCCTTCCGCCATCAGCGGAGTCTTCTCATCAAATGGAAAGATCATGGCTTGTTGGTCCTGAGGTTGAAAATGCGAGTCGAGTGTAACACGGAGTTCTCCTGTCACCCTCATTTTGTGAACGAGGATTGTATGTATATACAAATAGTATATACTTTAATAATGGACTGTGAATGGGACGAAGAAAAGAACAGATCAAACCTGGCCAAGCATGGAATAGACTTCGCCGACGCGGTTCGGGTCTTTAACGGACCGACGATCGAATACATGGATGACCGGGTCGACTATGGTGAACCACGATTTATTGCATTGGGATTGATCGATTCTGCGGTGATCGTAGTTGTATACACGTTGCGAAAAGACCGAATCCGAATCATCTCGGCTCGAAAGGCAACCAGATATGAGCGGCAAAAGTATCATGAGATCCTCGAGTGAATCTAAAATCGGAAAAACCGACTGGCCTCGCGTTTCCAAACAAACCGACCGGCAGATCGAGGAGGCAATCCGAGCAGACCCGGACGCCGCCCCACTGCTGAATGACGATTGGTTCAAGAAAGCGCAAATTGTCCGACCGCAAAAGAAAGTCCCTGTCTCGATTCGGTTGGACAAGGACATTGTGGAGTGGTTCAAGGCACAACAAAAGCCCTACCAGACACTCATCAACGCCGTTCTCCGCACGTACATGGAAGCGCGCAAGTAGAGGGACCGACTGGAAGGCTCACCCTCCCGCCTGAAGCAGAATCCGACGCGACTCGTAGTTATCGATCAGCCGGCAGAAAGATCGGAATGCCTGGTATTCCTCCGGCGTTACTCGAAGAGAGGCGAATTCGGTTCCCGCCTCGATGCACAGTTCATTCCCGGACACAACAGCGGACCAGTGAAACTTGCCGAACGGGGTCTCTTCTGTGACGGGAGCAGGCTGTTCCGTTACTTTCCACCCGTCCGGAATCGTCACAATCAGTTTCAACTCTCGTGACCAGCGGTACGGCAATACCAGGTCGTACTCGCGTTTGGACAGACCGGCATACTTGCGGGAGAGATCCTGTGGGAAAAACACGGTGGGAATGCTCAGCTGATTTCCCTGTGGGGTTCCGAAATTGGGAATGTCGAACGAGTATTTCAGCGTCTCTGCATCGGAATAGTCTTCCAGGTTCGATAACTCCACCGCGAGACATTTCCCGCCGGGATACTGAGCGACCAGCTGTTCTTCGACCGTATCCCTGGCTTTTGCTCGATTCTCATAATTGCCCCGAACAATGGGATTATACAGACCGCTGTATTCGGCATAGCGTTCCCCGACAGCATGGCCGTCGGCGGCAAGAGTAATACGCGTGGTATATCGGGTGCCGTTCGCCGAGGCGGGGCTGGTGGGGATCCGCTTGAAAAACGATTCCCCGCCCGGTTTCACAATCAGGCTGTTCGACCCCTCATCGCTGGGCGGCAGTTCGGTGGCATCGAAAAACTGCGCCGTGCCGTCGATCCATCGTTCCTGTCCGTCCGCATTTGGTACATAGAAAATGGCATGGTTAAACAGACCGAGAGACGGCAACTCGTAGTCGATTTCCCCTCGGTCTGTCGTGCGCAGAATTACCGGATAGGCTTCCACTCCCAGCTCCTGCAACATAGCGACCGCGAGGGCGGCCTTATCCTTGCAGTCGCCGTACTGCGCATGACAGATTTCGTCTACCCGATGCGGTTTGTAGCCGTGGATGCCGAACTCCAGTCCCAGGTAGCGCACATCGGTGTTCACATAATGGTTCACGATTCGGACTTTTTCAAAATGGCCGATCGGATCGTCCGGCCCCAGCCTCTTGTCTTTCCGATATCGATCAACAATCTCCTGTACCTTCTGTTTGACTGTCGGTCCGGGGATGAATTGATCCTTGCTGAGGTTCCACCACCAGGTAGTCATTTCTTTCCACTCCCGGAACGTAGATATCTTCAGATAGGGAAGAATCTCCGTATAGGAGGGCATCAGCGGTTCACGTGGGATCAGCGGAAGATTCCGAAACACCCATCGTTGAATGCAGTCAGGCCCTTCCACCTGCTCATCCGGCTTCTCGGCCAGAACCGCTTTGTCCATGGGGACGGAGGGCGGATATTTGGGCGGAATGTACGAATAGTAAAAGTCACGCGCTAAAGGAGAGATCAGCACATATTCCGTCAGAATTGTCGGTTCATATTCTCCCACAATAAAAATATCGCCGAAATAGTCGGCATAGATATTCTCGCCCTTCTTTTCCATTTGGTATTCGAGTTCCACGGTTGCTTCTTTCTCCAGTCCGGGGAAAGAGAGAATGGCTACATTATAGTCGCCATACAGCCGTGCCGCCGCATCCCCGACATTGGCGGTGCTTCGATGCTGCGGCGCGGGAGAATCCACAAAGGTCCCGTCTTTTTTCCAGACCCGGGCGCGGAGAATGCGAACCTCCTCGGTAGCCGGTTCATAATAAATGCCTCGCGAGCGCAGCGCATTCAATCCCGAGTCGGTCAATACCTTAACAACATCATGCACGGTTTCGCTGGAGTTTCCGTTCGGATGGACCCGCTTAATTTCCTGGTGCAACAGAGAAATGTAATTGGCGCGTTCGGTCTGCGACGGGTCGGGTGCAGGTAAATCTTTCATGTCACGCCGGAACGGCATGTAATAGTCGCCGGTTGTCGGCGAGAGATGTTTCTTGTAGTCGAGCGCCCACGGGTCGGAGGGGGCCACCGCGAGGACCCTGCCGAGGTGCGCTGAGGCTTTCTCCTCTTCTCCTACCCGGTGATAGGCCATTGCCAGGATTTTGTGCATTCCGGGGTCGTGGGGCGACACGTTCAACCCCTCTTTCGCTATCGCAATTGCCTTCTCAAATGTCCCGTCGGCCATGTAATACTCCGCCGTTTGCCTCAAGGCGGCCGTGTCATACGGGTTCATGGTGCGGATCTTCTCTGTCCAGGCTTGTGCAGCGGTAAGATCGTCATCTTGAAGAGCCAGTTCTACCAGGCGCTGCATGGCCTGGAGACTGTAGGCATTCCGCTGAGTCAGACGCTCGTAGATCGTCCGTCGTTCCTCACGCGGGAGCAGATGAATACCCGTTTCCGCCAGGCACCATTGGGTATCCTGAATATCGGGATTGAGCGCCACGGCCTGGCGAGCCCGGCCAAGCGCCACATCCGGAAGCCCCAAATCCGTCATCAATCCGGCCATGCGAACCACAAATCGCGCCTCGTCACGCGCCACATGCAGCGCATCATCAATCAGTAGCCGTCGGCGGTCGAAATACGGAGTCCCATAATAGCTATCGATCACCGCCGCTCGTGCCCGCAGAAATCCCGGATCGCGGTCCACACATCCTTGAACCGCATTGCGGCGACGATTCGGTTCACGGTCCGCCTGGCCTGCATAAAACCGAAGCAGTGCGCTCTCCGGGTATGTTTCCATGCAACGCGTGAGTGTCAACAACTTGCTCTGGTCCGCCTCATCCACAACATCCAGGTTGTCCAACAGCAACGCATAGAAGAAATGTCGCGGGGAATCGGCAGGTTCCTGCGGTCCCACATTTCGCATGGCGGTGATCGCAGGCGGTTCTTCATCGAACGCGGGGACTTCCGATCCCAGCGTTTTTCGGGATGACGGCGGCAGCTCGTTCCATCCTTCCCCCACCGGCAGAATTCGCCAATTCGATTTTGCTTTCTCTAACGGCGAAAGACGAATCCACAGGCCATACTCTCCCTGCTTGCCGGAACTGGATTTTACCAGCAAAAGATTCTTCCCCTGTTGCAGTTCGATTTGATTGCCGACCTGGTCGGGAGTCGGGCCGTGGTATCGGTTGGCATCAATCGCCGGTGTTCCGTTCACCCAGACTTTCAGCGCACCCGCGTGCCCGGCGCTCAGACGTGCACGAGTCTGCCCGTCCGCTTCGATCACCGCCGCCAGGTAAACCGTGCTCTCCGGAGCGGGCCGGGCGTACGCCTTCAAATCCACATATCCCCACGGGGAACGCACCGGAATCGGTTCCCAACGCACCGGACGATTTCGCCCGCTGTACTCCCCTTTCGGATCGAACATCTCTTCCGGGCCATAGACCCGGCCGTGTCCACGCTTCTCCGCATTGTCGAACGGGCCGCATACCAGGAAGTCCTGGATGAAATCGAATGTCTTCACCAGTTCCTTTGCCTGCTCCACCTCTCCCCGACGTCTCAGAACAGCCGAATGAAGAAACCGTGCCCTGGCAAGCAATGACGGGAGACGGTTTCCGCCGGATTCCAGCCTTTCACACAATCCGCTGAAATCCATCCACTCTGTCCTCTCGTTGGCCACATTGAAACACAGGCATAAAAAAAGTTCCGCGACCGGATCGTCTCCGAACGCCTCGGTGGCTTTGATCCAGTGATCGGACGCCTCTTTGAGACGATACCGCGAGTACTCATAAAATCCCGCCCCCGCCAGAGCGTAGGCATCATTGGGATTGCTCTTTAAAACATCGAGAAATTGGTTGTAAACCTCATCGGGGTCCTTGCCCGCCAGGTAGGAATGCCAGATTTCCATTCCATTCGGATTCTGCGCGGCAACTGAGCCGGTCAGCAAACCGAGCAGAATGACAACACCAGAAATAATTCGACAGAGCGATGTTTTCATCGGCTTTTACCCCATCTTGGTAGAAAGTAGTCTTTGAAAGGCAACACTCGGCCAGCGCCGAGAAGTCTTGCGTGATCCGGTCAACCCCCACCTCGTGTCCCCCGATCTCCGGGGGAGGAACCTCTCCCCCAGGGTTTCGGAGAGACACAGAGGAGGTTGTACGTATCTTACCTTCTTTTGCCTGTCGCGCGAGACGCCACGTTTTCTTTTACAAGTCAGCCCCGGGTCTGAATATCCCAATAGAGATGTCTTCAGAGAGATCCACTGTCCTTCTGTGCCACAGACAGGGACACCCGTGCCGCTTTTTTCTACTTCCCTCTCACTCCGGCAAATCCTCGAGGGGTGAGGGTATTTCCACCCCGCCCACAAGAAGTCTTTCTAACGCCCCGAAACTGCCGGACGGATTTCCTCAATCCGGTTCCGCAATTCCGCTACCTTACGTGCATCGCCCAGTTCGCCGGCGATGATAAACGCTCTCTGGTAGTACTCCAAAGCCAATTCAAGATGGAATAACTCTCCCGGTGTGCTGTAAATGTTTCCCAGGCTCTCATTCGCCGTGATATTGCGGTCATGCAGTTGGATCACCTTATGGAATGCATCCCGCGCACCGTAAAGGTCTTTTAAACGCATTTTACAGTCTCCCAGGTACAGCCAGCTTTGAATATCATCCGGGTATTTCTGAACCTCCCGCTGGAAATACTCCGCCGCTTTGCGATAGTCGGTACCGTAAGGATTCTGGAAGTAGCAAAGCCCCAACGCATAATTTGCGCCCTTCAATGTCGGATGAATGACGATCAATTTCTCCAGTGCTTCCCGCGCCCGGCCATAGCTTTTTGCAGCCAGGTGAGCCATTCCCACATGAAAGTAATAATAGGAGCTCTGATAGGTCTCCAATGATCGCGGGAACTGCTCTATCGCCTGGAGTACGAACCTATCCTCACGCCCGGGTGCGGCATAATTGAGGGCACGGTAAAAAATAATCTCTCCATTCTGCGGATCGAGCCGCGCGGCCATTTCAAATTCCCGGTCGCCGATCAGGTATTTCCCGACTCGCATATTATTCATGCCGTGATATAAATGATGAGAAGCCGAAAACTTTGCCGTGATCCGGTCCAGCGACCAGGCGAACGGCGCAAGAAGCAAAAGCCCGATCGGTACACACAGCCAGCGGTGCGGCAGTTGCAGCCGCCCGATCTCCTCTCTCGATTCCTTCTCGAGCACGAGAATACAACCGATCACAAAAAAGAACAGCATCTCCGAGGACGGAAGGAACAGCGGAAAGTCATAGAGCAATTGAACCAGGAACGAGCTGTAGGCGGCCAGTAATCCGATGCCCATAAAGGCGCTGCACGAATTATCCCCCAAATCCCGCCGCACCACCCGGATAGCGGTCACCAGTACAAGAACCGCAACCAGCAGAAACAGCCCCAGCCCCACGCCTCCCCATTCCGCAAGGAATTGCATATAGTCGCAATGCGCATATACTGCCCGCAAAGAAACCATTTTCTGTGTGAGATTCCGAAGCGTCTCCCCGTACGGTCCTCTCGCCAGGTCCAGCAGGTAGTCGAAAAAACGCGGATCGTATCGCCCCATCCCGATACCGATCCATGGATTGGATTTCCACATGAGGAGCGCCACAAACCAGAACAGCAACCGCGACCGCACACTGGTGTCGCGCAGAAGAATCCCGGTACGGAATCGCCGGACCATCGGCTCGAATACAGGCAGCCAGGCAATCGCCGCAAAAAGAACCACCAACGTGGCAACACCGGCAAAAATCCATCGGGCCTTAACGAAACTCCGCCGGGAGCGTTCTTCTTTCTTCCTAAAAAACCGGCGAGCGAGCAGTGCGACCCCCCAGACACACGCTCCGGTAAATACCCCCAACACAATCCCGCGATTGTAGGTCCGAAACAACACAATCAAGCTGATCGCCAGCGACATCCACCATACAATCCGCACGGTCTTTCTTCGTGCCGCGAATGCCCCGGCCACTCCCAGAAGGATGGCCGGCCCCAGAAAATGCGCAAAATAGTTCGGGTTGCCGAAGGTCGAGAATACAACGGCCCGTTCCTCTTCAAACAGCGGATTGGACCATGTGCCCTCCCTTCCAAAAACCAGTCGGAACAGCAGGTCATACTCGAAAATCTGCGAGACGGCGTACAGCACTGCGAGCGCGGTGGCCAGAGTGAGCGCAATAAAATGCGGCGCAAGCTGGGTCCGAGCGCAGTACAGATAGGAAATCATCAAAGCCAGCGTAACCGAGGCAATGTGCGGCGCAGCAAATCCCAGTGCATAATCACGCTGACTGTCCCAGACCGCCCGCGCAATCAAATACAAACCGAAAACAATCAGCGCCCCCTGCACGAGAGTCATCTCAATTCGACGCGCAAAGAAAATCATGCGAATGCCCAGAAACAGAAGCGCGGAAAATACTCCGTACACCAGCAGAAAGTTTTTGCTGGCCGGGCCGGTGGGATAGACCGTGTCCAGGTCCACAAGAAGGGGAACAGTAATCAGAAGCGAGGCGATCAACAGATCACCGATTCGTCGTAGATTCTTGTCGATTCGTTCCAGGAATCTTCCCATAACCGTCAATCCCGCGCAGAAACCGGCTTCTCCCACACGGAGGGCGCACCATGAAACACACCGCGAATCACTCCCACCAGGGCCGCTATATTCAACACCAGAAAATGATAGGGAACATACAACAGCCCCGCGGAATATCCCGCCGCATGAATTGCCCCGCCGAGAAACGCCACGCCGTAGAAGATCAACTGTCCAACCGACGCCGCCCAGTAGATCCACGAAAAAGGTTCAGCCATCAAAACAACGGT
>JAKPRU010000754.1 GCA_029557025.1 Candidatus Omnitrophota bacterium
GACCTTTGTGAAGAGTTCGATGAGACTGGGGTTCGGCTTCCGGTCGGCCCAGGGGATCGGGACCCCCTCCGACAATCCCTTGGCGTACAGAGGCTCGAACCATGCAAGCGGCTCCCCTCTGGAGACAGCCTCGGCGGCAAGTTTGCGGGCGTAGGCGCGTTGATCACTCATGATTTTTTCCTTTCTGCGGCATGCCGGAAAACAGGAGAGATTCTTCTCCCCTTTTGAATCCTTTATAAGGAGAGATGTCGCACGTTCGCGAAAAATTCGCGCAAGGATCCGCGGTAAAGCCAAATCGAGCCCGCAAGGAAATACAGCGCGGATGAGGCATAGAAGTTCTCTCTCCGCAGCATCTGGTTTCCCATTGTGCAATGATAGAGATAGTAAACGCCGTCTACCACAATCCATGCCGCGACAAGCGCCAGGGCGATCCGGAGAATCCAATTCCGCGGTCTGTAGCGCACAGCGGTTAACAGGGTTCCCACGCTCCAGGGTGCGCTCAAGTAGGTCAAGCCGCCCATGATCAGACTGATCCCGACATCCCAGTCGGAAATGCCGTAATTCAGGGCGCCAAAGAGCAACCATCCTGAACCGATCGCGAAACTGATGAGTTTCCAGGGCCGCACAAGTTCCGCCAGGTAGGCCCGATCCGGGAAAAAGCCGCCATCCGGGTTTGGATGTTCAGTCGACACGGCCATACCGAGCTTTCGTTACCTTCCCCGCCTCGCCTGCATATACGCAAACATGCCGAGAAAAAGGAGGCACACCGATATAGGCAATCGAAATCTGATTGGAGCGGATCATCCGGTGCCTTGCGTCGCCCACATCCGCTGCTGCCGCCGCGACATCGGCCATCGGGGAGCCGACGGGAAAACGGTTGCAGAAGGCCCTTGCCTTTGCCTCCGCATCGGTTTCAACGTACCTGATATAGGCTGCTGAACCGATAATGCCTGCAAGCAATACACCCCAAAATACCAACCGCCTTGTGCGCATCTCGCACCCCCTCCGCACCGTCAAGGGTGAGCATCGAGGATAAGGATATCAAGACCCAACAAGTGCCGGGCATTGATCACTCATGACTTGGCTCCTTTCGACGCCATTTCAGTGGCACGGGACAGATTCCCTTTCTTCTCTCGAGGATTACGGGAAAGGGCGACGGACTGTCAAGAACATTTCCGGAGCCCGCCTTGACACCGGAGAGCCGTTTTCGTATAGTCCCGATCGTTGAAGGGCGTTACGACGTCGAACGTTGTCTGACCTCCCCACTGCAGAAGGGAACCCGCCCATGAGCAAC
>JAKPRU010000794.1 GCA_029557025.1 Candidatus Omnitrophota bacterium
GTGGAGTTGAAGGGAGGGGGACGCGATGCCCATTTATGAGTACCAGGCGGTGGATTCGAATCAAGCCTGTTCCCTTTGCCGCGGGGGATTTGAACGCTTGCAACGGATGGCGGATGATCCGTTGCGGGTTTGTCCGGACTGCGGGGCGCCGGTGCGCCGGTTGATTTCGGCCCCGGCCGTGGGCGGTTCGCAAAGCGGTTTTGACGATCGCGCGAAGCGGGCGGGATTTCACAAGTTGCAGCGGTTGGGCAAAGGGGAATACGAGAAGAAGTATTGAGGCGGGACCGGAAGCGGGGGCGGAAGGAAGGATTCGGCTCCCCGTAAAAACTTGGACTTACCCCAAAAATTATTCTGGAACAAACAGAGGGAACTCCATTTGGGGTGAGAGATCCGGTTGAGGATCGCCGGGCCGGGTGTGCGACCACTTCCCAAACCTCCGAAAGAGGAAGGCGAGGCCATCGGCAATGGCATAGTAATGAAACTCGACGACGCCAAAGAGTCGTTTGGAAACATGCGTGATATTTCGGACGAGAATGCTCCGGCGAAGGGATTCTCCCAACCAAACCGAGGCGAAGAAAACGGCGGCGAGTAAGATGGCCATCATGTTGCGCAACCGGGTATAGTCCAGAAGCCGGATATCTTCCAGATTATAGCTTTGCTTGATGTACCGGATCGCGTCCTCGATCCGCCAACGACTGAAGTAACCTTCGGCCACCTGCCATAGGCTTTCTCGGGAAGCGGTGAGGGCCAAATTGGTCAACAACATCAGGGGGTGTTCGCCCAACCCCTTCACGACGACCATCCGGAGTTTTTCCTGCGGCCGATCAGGAAGGCGAACGTCCATGACACCGTATTCGAGATTGTAAACCTTCTCCCCTTCGGCCGTCTCCCGTCGAAGGGTTTCCCGATATAACATCCGGCACTTTCCCGCCAGTTGGTCAGCCCGCCGAGGATGGTTTCGCCAGAGAAGGTGACGGTCTCCCACCAGCCGCACAATAAACCTTAACTGGTTGCCCATAAATAAGTTATACAACTCACCGCGATCCCCCCCGCGGTCGACAACATAGATTCCACGGTGCTTGGTCCCCTTGCGGATGGTCTCCACGGTGTGGGCGATCTCCTCATTTTCACTCTTAAAATCAGGAGCGGAACACGACCACAGTCTTAGGTGTAGAGGCACAATCCGCCGTCCGCCGCTCTCGCAGGCCACCGCCGCACAAGCCCAGTACCCCTTCCCGAGTTCCTTGGCACTCCCATCCCGGATATGCCCCAAATAGGGCATCTTCCGGGCATAGAGTTTACGAATGTCCGTTGGATCGAGAATGATCAACGTGTCCGATCCGACCCGTTTGGCCCCTTCGCGGGCCACGCACCCTAAAACCGTTTCCGCCAAACCCTCCCGCGCCAAGTTCCGGCTCAACCGTTCTTCCGTTTTCTTGAGAGCGATGGCCTCGTCTAATCCCCGCCCGATGCAACTCAGCTTGATGTCTTTTGCCGCCTGGAGTCCATACAGAATGTCCCCTAAAAAAACCAGGGCCGGCTTGGAAAAATGGGGGGAAAATATCCCCAAAAACCGGTTGAGTTGTTCTCGCACTTTGAACGCCGTTGCGGTAGGATTCATGCAGTGGTTTCCTCCTGGGTTTGTTGCACCCCCATTATACGGGGGATTTCCCGGTGGAAACCACTATTTCATTTCTACAGCGGGCTCCGAGATGCCTTTTCTTTAACTTTTCCCAACAAAACCCCACATCCTCCTCCAACCACTCCGAGATTTATGGGGATTGTTCTGATACAAGATGGATTGACACCCTTCCCATCGGGTGCGAATATGCCCCAAAAAGCAGGCTATCGCCATCGCAACCGGGAAATGTGGGCAATGCGGCGAGACCATCATCGAGGATTAGTCGAAATGAAGAAGTTCCTGATAGTCTGCGGATGTCTGGCCATTATGGCCGGTGGCGGTTGCACAAGCACAATCCGTATGTTCACATCCGAAGCCGTGTCTTTGGATTATGTTGGCAAGGTGACACTCGGAACTCCTGTGACCCAAGGCAGAGTCACATCCATTCCCGTTGAATTCGAGGGGGGCAAGTGGGGAATTAATTCGGCC
>JAKPRU010000816.1 GCA_029557025.1 Candidatus Omnitrophota bacterium
TACCCCTACTCCCTCTCCGACACCGACTAGGATTCCGCCAACATCCACCCCCACACCGTATGTCGGAAAGTTCAAAGAGTATCTCTTTGATTTTGAAGATGTTACAGCGCCGGCTCTTCCGGCTCTTCTGAAAACGGAGACCGATCCCCGCGCGGTCAATGAGGAACGACTCCTCATACAGGGCGATCCGATTCCCAACACCCTGTTCCCATGGTTTACCCGAAATGCCGGCACGGATAATCAAGGTCTCGCATACAGCGGCACACGAAGCGCGGTGCTCAACGCGCGAAGCGGCTGGTATAACCTCAAACAAACTTCCATCCTGACTCTTGTTCCAGTGTTTGACACAACCACAGCGAAAGATCCCCGGCTGGAATTCCGGGTCGCTTATGATATCGAACCCGCTGTCGGGCAGGTGTTCGATTTCCTGGCCGTGGAACTGTCCACCGATGGCGGCACAACCTATAAGTTTATGGATATCAACCAGGATGGCCAGGTTGTTTCCAATCCTCAATTGCTGGGATTCGATGCTCTTTACGGCAGCAGTGATGCAGATGATGACGGGCTGGACAAGGGCGATTTTCAGTTCTATAGCTTGAAATTGCCCTCTTCAACACAGGTCGTGATTGCATTCAGATTTATGTCGGATCAGTTTGATTCCAGCTACCGTGGTGTCTTTCTGGATGATATTCATGTCTACGATGCGGGAGCCGTGGTTTCCGATCAGCCGGTGATCACCAAGATCAGTGTGTTGGGCGGTGGCTTGCTGTACGCGGATGATGAAAGCACCATCGTGATCAACGGGTCGCATCTCAGCCCCCCACAGTCTGTTGTTCTTGCTTATGATGTAATTACCGAAATCGGCGGCGAGCAATTGACCGATCATTTGACCTTCCCCCTCAGTTTCCAGATTGTCAGCGATCAGGAAATCCGTGCCGTGATTCCACGTCAGGAGATTTTCGAATCGAATATCTCCGCGGAATTGACCCTGACGAGGACCGATGGCCGGTCTGGGGTCTATACCAATCTTCCGATCCTCGCCGCTCCAAGGCCGCAGATTGCCACGCTCAATCCCAATCCGATTTTCATGGAGGCGGAGAATACATCGTTTACGTTGACCGGTGAGCATTTCAGAACGCCGGACAATTCCGGGAACTGGGGTTCGATTGTCGGCATCAGTCAGCAGCAGGGGGATCAATATATCTACGAGGAATTCACCACGCTTTCCGGAATTGAGTCGATCAGCAGGCAGCAGATTGTGATCGATCCGTTCCGCATTGTGGGTCGTTTGGCAGCAGGGGAAGTTATTTTACAGGTGACCAATCCGTATTCCGGGCTGGTTTCCTCGCCGTTCCCCGTTGAGGTCAAAGAGGGCGCAGGGGAGGCGAAAATCGAACAGGTCTTGATCGACTATTGGGATCGTCCCTATATCGAAATTGATGAGGAACAGACTCTCATTCTGCGCGGCTCGAATTTCTCCCAGAGCCGTATGAATCTGACCATCGGCGGTGTGACGATTGTTGCGGATGGTGCAGTGGTCAACGACGCCAGCACGCAGATTCAGATACAAGCCGATGAAATCTCATTAATCGCCAGTCCGGGCCTGCTGAGCGCCACCGGCAGTGTACCCATTGTTCTGGATATTGCGGGCTGGGTTTCCATGGCAACCTACGAGGCCCGTGATGCCTCTCCGCCGGTTCTGAAACGCATTGATCCGACTACGCTGGACAATACGCAGATTGGGTACTTGACCATTTATGGCGACAACTTCCGTGGCCGTGGCAGCGAGGACCCCACCCAGGTCGATCTTCTGCCCTGCAACGCGGCGGGAGAACTTCTGCCCGGTGGTCAGCCGATCTCCCTGGAGGTTACCTCGTTGGACCTCTGGATCGATCCCACCGAAGGAGCCGAGGACAGTATCTATAACCTGGTAATTGACGAATACAGCCTTGGAGTTCCGGCAGGTGAAACCCGTTACTTCCGTGTCCGGGTCACCAATCCGTTTTCGGGCCTCAGTACCATGGAACCCGCGCCCGGTTCGGTCTTGGAGGATGTGCTTCTCGTTGTGACAGGCTGAAAAGAGTAGGGTGGATAAATGTAGGGTGGGCTCAAGCCCGTCTGCGGGCTAGCCCACCCGTGTAGCGCTAATTGTCTTCTTCCTCGATATTAATCGTATCAACAGGTGCAGTTGCGCTGTATATGGTATACTCGATTTTACGGTGCGTTGTATACGTTTCCGTTCTGCCAGGAGAACCATAGTCAATCGTGTAATCTACAATTCCTTTCTTTGGGAAGGATGCAACATCCACATTATCAATGGCCGCGCACCAAAAAACTCCTCTATCCTTAGGGTAAACCGTCCCTCTCATGTTTTTATAATGAGGATTCTCCTGTATCCTGCCATCAACAGTTACATTGATTTCCAGAACGCGATATTGTGCGATCACACGACCTGTATTCCTAAAGCGAAGTCCCAGTTTGAAGCTCCCCATAGTGGATGTTGTATCTGGCTTTATCTGTCGTATTTCGAATCCATCAAGTGCGAGATATGGTCTTTCATCAATCCCTA
>JAKPRU010000821.1 GCA_029557025.1 Candidatus Omnitrophota bacterium
AATTAATAATGGTGGTGTACAACGAGCCAGGAGAATAACACGGAATATCCCGAAAGAGCAAGCTTAAATAAAGGAACCTGCCCGCCGATTGCGGATGGAATCCGCGGATACCGTGCCGGAGACCGTATAAGAGAATGGGCGATATACAATACGGCCCCGCCGGATCCGTGTCCTCCAGGATAAACAGTCAAATATACTTCTCGGAAAACCCATAAAATGTTGACATACCGAAAGACTATATATAGTCTGCGCGGGGGCTGTGAAGCGGCCCTTTTTGTAAAAGAAATACTGGTTGGATGCTCAACCAAATATTGGTGCCCGGAGGCGTGGAGTGAAATCAATTGTGTCGCGTTTCATTGAAAAACGATTTTCCGGTACCTCGACAGTCATAAGAAAGAAGGCCTCTCTGCTGACGGTCATGAATCTCGTAATAATGGCCGTGGTTATTCCCATACCCCCGGTTGTTCTCGCGATAAGGGGCGATATCCTTCGGCCGGCGATCATCGCCCTGCCGGTAATAATCAGCATGGCGGTCAGCCTTTTCGCGCTGTACCGGGGTCGTTATGCGGTTGCCGCAAATATTACCTCGGCGGGAACGACCCTTGCTATCGTTATCGGTGTAGCGTACCAGTTCCACGGCACGCCCACGATCGGTTTTTCGTCGATGACCTACCTGGTGTGTACGGGAATCATATTCGCCGCTCTTTTCTGTACAAGGCGCTGGACAACGGTTCTGTCGATACTGCTCTTCATCGGGAACATCGCGTTTTACCGGATATCGCTGGCCCAGCAGGGAATCGACAGGGCGGTGCTGACCACCGGTCTCTTCGACAGTTCGATCACCCTGATATTCCTTTATACACTCGCGATGCTTATTCTGAAAGTCAGCCGGGACTCGATGGAGGAGCTGAAGGAGGAATCCGAAAAGAACAGAAGACAGTATATCACCCTGCGCGAGCTTCTGCAGTCGGCTACCTCCGTATCGAACGAACTGGCGGCCCTCTCCGAGCGCATGTCAGAAATGACGGACAGGTTTTCCGATAATTCACAGAATCAGGCGGCATCCGTGGAGGAAATCACTTCCGCGGTCGAGGAGGTGTATGCCGGCATGGAGCTGGTGGAGC
>JAKPRU010000832.1 GCA_029557025.1 Candidatus Omnitrophota bacterium
TTCCTCTTTTCGGGCCATGTCGAGCAGGCCGGCGAGACGCTGTCGTGCTTCCGAGTATGTGTAGACTTTCATGGCGATTACTTCAGTATATCAATGCCCAGCTTCCGGGCGACATGCTTCATGTTCAACAACGGTAGAGCAGGAGTCAAGGTGACAAAGACAACACGGCGCCGGATAAGGGCCAACGCCGCGTTTGACTGCTCCCTTATCGAGACTTCAGCAACCGGTCCGTCAATACACAGACCAATCCGCTACAGCGGTGGGTTCGCGCAGATAATCCTCTCACAGGCAATGCGACCCATTCGTTAGCTTTCTCATCCGGAGTTTTCTCCTTTCCGGCTTAACCGCGCAATCTGTTTTCTTTGCCTCGGCAATATGAACCGAATTCGCTCGGAGATGCCGAGATCAACCTTTTGAAAGACCCTCCGACTGCCGGCGGATATCTCCTTTCCAGCGCGTCAAAACACCTCTTGGCCCGGTTCCAGGGGCAATCTTGCCTTTGCTGTATGCATGTACTACAAATGCCGGTGGTGATTGATACTTGTAATGCGCTATCACCTGAATGTCAAACCCCATTTTACACGAATGGACCTGAAAGATTGTATGTTTTGACATCATCAATTGCGAGAAGCAAACCGGCTCGATATGCGGGGTCGCATATCCGGATAGAGGCCCGCCGTGACCGCTGCTCTTCAAAAACATTCACCGCTCTATTTGCAGGTTCGTGACCGCCTGATTAAGCGTATCGAGGAAGGACGGGTCGATCCAAGCGGCAAATTGCCGTCGGAACATGAGATCTGCCGAGAGTTCCAGGTTTCACGAACGACGGCACGATTGGCTGTTGAGGAGCTGATTGAGCAGGGGCTGGTGGTTCGATTGCCGGGGAAAGGGTCTTATGTGCGAGATCGACAGCCGGCCTCCGAAAGACCCGTTCTGCGCACCGTTGGCGTGATTACCGAAATTGATGTGGAATTGCATCCTTCACGCGCCACCGGATGCCTGATGGTGATTCAGGGAATCCGAGCGGCCATTGAACCGTTGGGGGGGCAGATCATATTGATGTCGGCGGAACGACAACAGAAAGGGGCCATGCCCAATGTGGAATGGGATGGCCTGATCCTGGTCAGTCCGCCTGTTTCCCTTCAGCGACGTTTCAAAAATGCCACTGTCCCCACGGTTCTCATCGGAAGTCGGCATGAAAGCGTAACGCTTCCTTCGGTAGCTTTGCATACTTTCCAGATGGCTTTTGAGGCAGTGGAATACCTCGTTAATCTGGGGCATTCCCGTATTGCCGTGCTGGCAGGTGACCTGAAAAATGTCGGGCGAAGGAAACTTATTCAGGGTTACGAGGCCGCATTTCTCAAGCATACTCTTTCATGGAGTGAAGAATGGAAGGTGGAGGTCGGCGAAGAAGAGGAAGACATCGAACCCAGGGTCGCGCGTCTGATCGACGACGGTGTTACCGCTTTCATGGTGACCGGGGAGTTTCGCATTTCCCAGGTTTGGGATGTGTTGACCGGGTACGGCCTTCAGGTACCACAGGATGTCTCCCTTTTTATCCTGGAGCAGGACCTCTCCAAACTCAAATGGCGTCCTCGATACTCGGGCATGTATCACGACCATGCCGGCCTGGGTCGGAAAGCCTTCGAATTACTGAGCCGGGTGGCAAAGGGAGAAGATATGGATGGGCAGGTCTATATCGAAATACCTGTTCTGCGCGAGGGAGAAACCGTCGGGAAATGCCGCGGAGGGATGAAGAAATAAGAATAAAAACAATCATGAATTTTCAGAAACCACAACATCCGGGCGGATATTGCGGTGAAAAACATTGTGGCGCTTTGGGAGACTGCGCAGGAAGCGCGCGCGTATTGATTTTGTTACGGGCCGAATCGGTTGATATCCCCCCGGCTGACCAGTCCATTCGACGGAGCATAAGGGAGGATGTGTTCCGGGAAAACCGGTTCGATGATATTTGCGACCCGGTCCGGCCCACAGCTGCGAATAGAATACTGGTACTTCCCGTCTCTCTCGAACCAGCTTTTCCAGGTTACCTCGTCGTAGGTCGGCCGATCCCCGTACGCATAAGTATCGTATCTGTATGTTGGGTCCGGATTCGCCAATTCGAACACTTCCGGTGGAATGGACGAGATATAGGCAATGGGTGTAGTCAGCGGAAGAAGACGGTGGGAATTGACGGAGTTCGGATCATAGTTCCCGGGCCAGTTTTTTGTTTGAAACAAAGGTATATATTTGTTATTGTCGAGTCGATACATCTCCAGCGCGTTCGTGAGGGACCGGAGGTCGGCTTCGGCCCGCGCGACTTTTGCCCGGGTTTGGGCATTCAGGAAGTTCGGGACCGCAATGGCCGCCAAAATGCCGATAATGGCAACAACGATCAGA
>JAKPRU010000869.1 GCA_029557025.1 Candidatus Omnitrophota bacterium
GACAGGCAGGGACGCGACAGGCAGAGACGCCTGTCCTACTCATCGCATTCGACAGGCAGAGACGCGACAGGCAGAGACGCGACAGGCAGGGACGCGACAGGCAGGGACGCCTGTCCTACTCATCGCATTCGACAGGCAGAGACGCCTGTCCTACTGGGGCATCAGCGAGCTACAATTCCTGCTCCAGTTCTTTCAATAGATCCGGGTGCGTATCGGCAAGCGCTTCACGAAGCCGAGTCACCTGCGAGCGGCTCAACTGCACGGCATAAAGCACGTACTCCTCGAATGCCGTGTATGCCATGGGAGCCACCGCTTTGGCGATCTTCGACATTTCCTCGGCGTATTGACGAATCTCTTTCTGCGCATGACGGTCGAGACGCAGCTTCAGGAAATGAAACAGGTTATGAAGATCAATCTGCCAATACCACTCGGTATATAGCGACAGGGGCAGATTAATTCGCGCCAGTTCGCGGGAAATGTTAGCCGTAATCATTTCGTCATAAACCTGGTAGGCCGACTCCTGTCCCCGGACCAGCAAATTCAGGACCTTCTTGCGCAGATCGGGCGGGACCTCCTCTGTGGACCGTCCCTGTCGATTACTCTTGCTCTGGAATCGAATATCGTCCTCCGAGGGCAAATAAAACTCATTGCGCATTACACTATACCGGCCCGATATCTCATTGATCCGCGCGGTTCGGTGACGTACCCACTGCCGGGCGACGAAGATGGGCATTTTTGCATGGAATGTCAAAATTACCTGCTCAAAAGGCGATGTATGCTGATGTTGCATTAGATAGTCGATCAGCAACCTGTCTTCCCGGATGGTTTTTGTGCCTTCGCCGTAGGAAACACGGGCCGCCTGCACAATCCGGCGGTCACCGCCAAGATAATCCACCAGACGCACAAACCCCCGGTCAAGAACCGGGAACTCCTTATCGAGAATGGCTTCCGCCTCAGGAACCACAATATGGGCCATGGGACTTGATCCTGCTTTTGTTTGAGATTGAAGGTTATCATAGCACGAAGAGCGGTCTACCTTCACGGCACGGACCTCCGAATCTGCTCCTGATCGGCCTTCTGATGGGTATTCCCTTCTGCGCAGGGCCGCGATGAGCTACTATTCTATGATCTGAATATATACAGGAGAAACAGAGCGCCTATGAACCCCCTGTCCGTCGGGATTATCGGCCTGCAACACCTTCATCCCAGGAGTTATATGCCGCTGTTCAAAGCGGTGGAAGAGACCGAAGTGGTCTGCGTGGCAGAGTCGGATGTTCAGTTGTGTGATGCATTTACGGATGATTTCGGTGTGCGGGGGTATTCCTCCTGGAAGGCGATGCTGGAAAAGGAATCGCTCGATCTTGCGGCGATTTTTCTTCCACATGTCGATTGTCCAGATGCCGCCGTGGCCTGTGCGGAAAAGGGGATTCATCTTCTGATCGAGAAACCCATTGCGGCCAATCGCGCCGGAGCGGAAAAAATTGTGGCGGCAGCGGAAAAAGCCGATGTCAAGCTGAGCGTCCCTTATGTGTGGCGGTATCACCCGGTTGCGCGGGAGATGAAAAGTCTGATCGACCGCCAGGTATTAGGCCGGATTGTCGGCTGTGAGGGCCGATGTGCCGCCGGAAAGGTTCAGCGATATATTGACGGTCATGCGAGGTGGATGCTCGAAAAGGCCAAGAGCGGAGGCGGCCCGATGTACAACCTGGGTGTCCACTGGATCGATCTGTTCAGGTGGTTTCTCAACGATGAGGTCGCCGAAGTGCTGGCACGGAATGTAAAGGTGAATACACAGTACAATATCGAGGACAACTCGTTCGCTCTGCTGACGTTCCGAAACGGAGCCGTTCTTACGTTGGATATCAGCTACACCGTTCCGGACTCGTACCCCTGCGGGCGTGACCTTTACCTGGGACTGCGAGGAACCGAGGGTGTGCTGTCGTGGTCGCCCTCGTTTGAAGGAGTGAAGGAAACGCTGTTCCTGTGCAGCGATGCCTCCGATTTCTCGGACTCGCCACGACGTCACCTGCAATTCGAACTGGAGAGCGCGCCCGGGTACTGCGGGACACTGGGCGTGCATTTCATTCGCGATATTGCCCGCTGCATCCTGGAGGACCTGCCGGTACCGATTACAGGCAAAGATGCCATTGAAGCGCTTCGTGTAGTCGAAGCGGTCTATACCGCCGCCGAAACCGGGACAGCGGTACACATCCATGGTTAATCGTTGAAAGGAATTCATTGTGACGAACAAGGTCAAAGTCGTCGTTACCGATTACATTGAACCGGATATGAAATGGGAGGAAGAACAGCTGGCCGAACTCCATGTTGAGTTCAGTTATTACCAATTGAAATTCCGCCCCATGGAAGAGGTACTCGAAAAGATACGCGATGCGCATATCATCGTAGTCAACATGGTCCAATTGCCGCGCGAACTGATCGAGAAACTGGAGAAATGCCGCCTTGTCATCCGTCACGGCGTGGGATATGACAATGTAGATGTCGATGCCCTGACCGACCGCGGCATCCCATTGGCGTACATGCCGGACTACTGTTCGGATGAAGTTGCGGAGCAGGCCATCGCGCTCATTTTCGCCTGTGCGCGGAAAATCGTGTGGAGTCGGAAAGTTCTCGATGAATCCAGTGCGTGCGGCCAGTGGAATTTTGATGCTGTGATTCCCATGTACAGGATGAAAGGCCAGACCCTGGGGATTATCGGCTGCGGACGAATCGGGAGTCTGACATATCTGAAATTGAAACATTTCGGGTTTAATTTTTTAATCTGCGATCCGTATCTATCCCAACGAAGAGCAGAGGCCCTGGGGATCAGCCTGGTCGATCATGAAACCGTGTTTCGAAATTCGGATTACATCACGATACACACGCCGCTTAACGACGAAACCCGGTACATGGTTAACGCGAACACCCTGGCTATGATGAAACCGACCGCATATATCATCAATACCTCGCGCGGGCCTATGGTAAACGAAAACGACCTGGCCGAAGCGTTGCGCTCAAAAACCATTGCGGGAGCCGCCATCGACGTGTTTGAAAAAGAGCCGCCGGACCCCTCCCATCCGCTGTTCGGCCTGGCCAATGTGATTCTCACGCCGCACCTCTCCTGGTACTCCGAGGATGCCGGCTGGTCGATTCGAGAGAAAATTATCGAGGATATCCGACGGAATATCGCCGGTCAGCCGCCGCGATTCTGTGTCAATTCCTCCGTTCTTGAAGGGAAATAAACTATGATCTCCAATTCGAATGGTGTTGCTTATATCAAAGGTCCTTTACCGGGGCCGAAATCGAAAGAACTGCTGGATCGGTGGCATCAGTTTGAGGCTAACTGCGTGGGCTACCAGGCCCCCGTTGTGTGGGATCACGCACGAGGGGTAGTCGTCACGGATGTAGACGGAAATCGCTATATTGACTGGACATCGGGCGTTCTGGTTACCAATGTGGGCCACTGTCACCCGAAGCTGGTCAAAGCGGTCCAGGATGCCTGCGAAAAACTGATGAATAACTACGAATGCGCCAATGTACCGCGTATCAAGGCAGCGGAGGCCGTGGTCAGCATAACTCCGCCGCATCTGGATCGATGTTTCTTTATGACGACAGGCAGCGAGACCACGGAGGCCGCGATCCGGCTGATGAAACGCAAGACCGGACGATTTGAGATTGTCGGGTTCTTCGGCGGATTTCATGGCCGAACCTACTCCGCGGCCAGTGTCGGCGGGCTTTCCAGTACAAAGAAGGGATATGGTCCCACCATGCCCGGCGCCATCCGTACACCATACCCGTACTGCTACCGATGCCCGTTCAAACTGCAACCACGCACGTGCGACTTTCTTTGCCTGGATTTCCTGAACGAAATAGTGCGCGCCAACTCTACCGGCAGCCTTGCCGGTGTGCTGGTAGAGCCGTACATGGGATCCGCCGGATTTATCTTTCCGCCGGACGGCTGGCTGAAACGGCTGGAGACCTGGATTCGCGAACACGACATGCTGTTCACTCTGGATGAGGTCCAGGCCTCGTATGGTCGAACAGGCAAAATGTGGGCGATGGAATGGGAGAACCTGCAACCGGACCTGCTGTGTATCGGTAAAGGAATCGGCTCCGGCATCCCAGTCTCGTGCCTGGCGGCACGTAGCGAGGTAATCGGAGTGCTGGGCGTCGGCGAGATGAGCAGCACGGCGGGCGGCAATCCGGTGTCCAGCGCAGCAGTATTAGCCGTAATCGACATTATGAAAAGCGAGAATCTTGTTGAGAACTCTTTGCGTATCGGGACAATAATGAAGAAACGCCTCGAGGAAATACAAGAGAAATCTCGAATTCTGGGTGACGTACGCGGTAAAGGATTGGTAATGGGTCTGGAACTCGTAAAGGATAAGAAAACAAAGGAGCCGGCTCCCGATCTGACCCGGCAGATTATCCACCGCTGTGCCGAAAATGGCCTGTTGGTCGGTTCCGTGGGGATTTTTGGAAATGTGATCCGCGTCGCACCACCGTTAATTATTACAGAAAGTGAGGCCGCGGAGAGTCTGGAGATTATGGAGAAAGTGTTGGTGTCTTTTTGACAGGTCCGCATATCGTCATTCCGGCGAAGGCCGGAATGACGATGCCGGGCCGGCCTGGACTGCGGCC
>JAKPRU010000884.1 GCA_029557025.1 Candidatus Omnitrophota bacterium
CCAGGCGACCCTGGGATTTGACGGGACCACCGGGACCCAGATCACCGGGCCGGTGAACACCGGATTTGCCGGGGCCGATCCGGAATTGATTTACGATCCGGTCAAGAACGAAATCATCAGTTGTTTTGCCGAATATGGGTCAGCTAACCAGACTTGGGTGTTAAAAGACGGGCAGTGGAGCCAATTGACTCTCAGCACACAACCTCCGGGAGGAATGGACGTCGGATTTGTCTATGATGAAGCCCGCCAGAATGCCGTTTGGTTCAACGGAACGGAAACCTGGATTTGGAATGGTACGGCTTGGGCGAATGCCAATCCTGCATCGTCCCCAAGGACGGATATGGGTTTCTTTGGCATGATTTATGATTCCGTGCGACAAGTAGTCGTTCTGTTCACAAAGGGCGAGACGTGGACCTGGAACGGCTCAAATTGGACGAAACTCTCTCCGGCCCACTCGCCGGATGATCCCGATCGGGGATTCTTCGCATTCGGGTACGATAAGAACCGGGGAGTCGCCGTACTTTTCGGCGGCGAACCCGCTCAATATCCTTACGATAGTCTGTATAGCGATCTCTGGGAATGGGACGGGCAGGACTGGCGAGCCTTTGTCCCGGTCGTTCCCGTGTCGGATTGGTTTCTTTACTAAAATCTACCTTTGAGACAAGATGATATCAGCCCGGGAACGGAACGTTCTCAGGCTGATGTCATTATTGGCAGAGATATTTTGTCCGGATACGGTCAAACTACGTTGTTTCTTCAGGTTGCCCCTCTTCCGGTTCGGAGAACTCTTCCAGAATCGGTTGAATGACCTCTCTGGCTTTTTCGGCATCTTTTTCGAGAACCGAGATCCGCGAGTAGCCCATGGTTGTTGTCAGCAGCCCGGAGAGCGCATCATCCTCGAAAGGTTGCACGTCGTAATTGATCCCGGCATCATCCAATGCCGCGCAAATCTCGCCTTCTTCCACGGGGCCGCCGGTCGTATGAATGGTTACGATCTTCTGGTCATCATACATGATGGTCTCCTTTCGCTACCTGGTGGAATCCGATGTTTCTTTGCTTGTGCCCGTTCCCGATTTCTCGAATAACTGCGCCACACCCTGAACGACCCTCTCCGCACACACTACATCTTTCTCCAGAACAAGAATTCTCGAACGTCCCAGTCCGTATGTAAACAGACCGTCATAAGCGCTGTCCTCGAAAGACTGAAGGGCACAATGAATTCCCGCCTGTTCCAGGGCGGCGATCATCTCGGCCTCTTCAATCGGATCGTGGCAGACATACACCGGAACGGTTTCCAGATCTTCATACATCGCAGCCTCCTGTAGCCGTTATGTTCTTGACGCGATCTGTAGTTTTCCGAAAAGAATCGACGGCAACAACATGCCGTGCGTGTATTCTCGTTCCCGGCTGAATGTCTCCACGTTTGAGAGCGCCTCATAGACATTCCCCGCAACCATCAGATTCTTTACCCGGCCCCGAATTTCCCCGTTCTCTACAAGGAATCCGAGATTGACATTAAGCGAGAACTCTCCCATGAGAAGATTGGATTGCCCCGCTCCCAATACCTGGTCAATCCACAACCCCTTCTTCATTCCTGCGAGGAGATCTTCAACAGAATCCTGTCCCGGTTCCATGACCAGATTGGTCCATGTGGGAGAAGGCGGATCGGAGATCCCGCGTCCCGCGCTGCCGGTGGACACGGTTCCCAATCGTCCGGCAGTCTGCAAGTCGAACAGAAATCTTTTCAATACTCCGTGCTCGACTACCGTATTTTGTCGGCACGCAATTCCTTCATCATCGAATGGGCGGCTCCCCGGTCGAAACTCTAACAGCGGGTCGTCGTGAATACTGATTCGTGTATCGACAATCCGCTCGCCAACCCGTTCCGTTAATGGCGATGCTCCTTTCTGTACCATCTTGCCGTTTGCCCCCATCTGTATTGCAATCAGCAGACCGGCGGCTGCTTTGGGTGCGAACACGACGGGGTAAGCGCCGGTCGAGAGATCCGACAATGTCCGCGCTTTCGAAACTCGGTCAACCACCCGGTCCGCCATCGCCTTCAGGGGCGCATCATCCCGGCAGGAATCGTGTAAATCGTACACGGACAAGATACTGTCTCCATCGACTACAATTCCCTCTATAGACACCGCTAATTCTGTAGTCTCATATTCCCCGTTCAGTCCTGTGGAGTTCCGAAGAGTTATCTTGTGTACGGTCGGATGGAACTCTACCGAAACCTGTACCTCCGGCGCTTTCTCCTTGATTGCCGCAATGATGTAGTCTCCCCGCTCGACTAACCTTTCGCCGGGCAAAGCGGGAATAGATTCATCACAGGTTTTCACAGCCCTGTTTGCCGGCTGCGAGGGGAACTCGAACGCGGCCTTTTCCCCATAGACGGCGCTTGCACGAGCCGCTTCGACCAGTTGCGTTATTCGATTCGGGTTTGACGTCGAGGCCAAACCGATCCGTCCGTCATGGATTACCCGCAAGCCGATCCCGGATACTTCGCGGTATGCCATCGCTTTTAACTTATCGTATTCATACGAAACGGGTGTGGAGAGGCTGCGCGTACACAGAATCTCCCAATGTCTGATCCCCGCTTCCACGAGATGTTGTTCGATTCGGTCTAAATAATCAAACATCGGGTGTTCCGCCCTGGTGAGATAAGGTGGTCCGGCTCAATCCCCGGATTTTTTTCCACTACACAGCAATTAAAAAACCTTTACGCGAGAAGATTCAGTGTTTCCCTGTTCATTTCATCCGCCGCCCGAATTACGGATACATTGGCGGTATATGTATGGGTTTCCACAATCTGATTGACCATTTCGGTGACCAGGTCTACATTGGAACTTTCAAGAAACCCGGAGACCAATCCGCCATATCCGACGGTCCCCGGAGCGCCGAGAGTGGCAGGGCCGGATGCGGTTGTTGCAGCGGCCATCCCATCCCCCGTCAGAACCAGTCCTTCGGGATTGTTGAAGGAAGCCAGTTGGATCTGGCCCACTGCAACAGAGGGACCGTTACCGGTTTGTGCGGTTACTGTGCCATCCGCGCCGATCGAGACTTGGGACCCGGCCGGCGCAATGATACCGGGATCTACCGTAAATCCCTGCGCGGTCACCAGATTTCCATTTGCATCGAGTTGAAAACTCCCTGCGCGGGTATAGAAGGTATTCCCCTCTCTGTCCTGAACCTGGAAAAATCCGTTCCCGGTGATTGCCACATCGATCGGGTTGCCGGTCATACGGAGAGATCCCTGGGAAAGGCTGCGACCGACCGACGAAATCTGCACGGAGTCCCCGGTAGGGCCGGTCGCAGAATCCGCACGCTGTGCCTTGTACCCCGGCGTCTGAAGATTCGCCAGGTTATTGGCAGTAGTCGCAGACCTGAGCCGTGAGGTATTCAGACCTGAAAGCGCCGTTTGAATGGGGTCTATCATCAAACTTACTCCTGCATTCTACTCAGTTCAGTATATTGTCAATAATGGAAAAGTCAAACGGTCAATCCTGGAGAATCCTTGTGCCGGCACCCCGAGACAAGCCGGAATCCGGAAATCACCGGGATCAAGGTGCGCGCCATATTGAACGATCCGGTTCGGCGATCAGCATCCGGTCAATGTAATCCAGGAATTCGTTCACGTTAATCGGCTTGGTGAGATAATCTTGAAATCCGGCCTCTTTGGCTCGACGGATTTCCTCCGGGAGGGTATTCGTGCTCAACGCCACAACAGGGATCTCCCGAGTTTCCGGATAGGCCCGCAGTGATCGAACCAAATCGAGTCCGTTCATATCCGGCAGACTCAGATCCAAAAGGATCATATCCGGTCGGTGGGCACGGGCCAGTTCAATTCCCAATTTGGCCTGTGGCGAGGAAAGGAGTTTCACTTGGGGTCTGCGTGAAAGGAGGGAGGCAACAAGAGCCAGCTGTTCGGGATTATCCTCAAAGTAGAGGATGGTACGCAAATATACGGGAGTGGATCGTTCGGATGCGGGAATTGTTTTGGACACAATATCGCCGGTCTCGTAGTACTCATCAGCAATCGGCAGGACGACATGAAAGCAACTTCCCTGCCCGGGAGCGCTTTGCAGACCGATGGTCCCGCCCATCAACTCGATCAGCCGTTTAGAGATGGTCAATCCGATTCCGGGACCGTCCACAACGGATTCTTTTTCATTGAGGCGCGTAAACGGGTCAAAGATGGATTCCCACCGGTCGGGCGGAATGCCGGGACCGGTATCGCACAGGTTGATGCGAATTGCATGGGGAGCGCTTTTCTCACAGGTAATGGTGACGGTTCCGCCGGGTTTGTTGTATTGCACGGCATTGGAGGCAAGGTTGATAAAGACCTGTTTGAGTCGGGTCCGATTTGCTTTCATAACGACGGTTCTATACTGTTCCACTCGCAGGTTGACCGTGACCCCATACCGCTCGGCGAGAGGAGCAATGACCTCCATGGTTTCATCAAGCACCTGACTCAGGGGAACCGGTTCGACCTCAATAAGAAGTCTGCCGGACTCGATTTGTGACAGATCGAGAACCCTGTTGATCAGGTCAAGCAGGTGATAGCCGCTTCTAAGAATGTGTTGCACGCTTTCCTGCTGCGATGCGGTAAGCGGCTCGACGGGGTCGGTTTCCAACAGCTGCGCGAATCCCAGGACGGCGTTCAAGGGAGTTCGCAACTCGTGACTCATTCGGGAGAGAAATTCGGACTTGGCCCGGCTGGCTTGTTCCGCCTCTTCCTTGGCAGTCAGAAGCTCCTGAGCATCCTGCTCGCGCTGAACCGCCAGCGCGTAGAGCCGCGCCAGACGTTCCACGACCTCCAAATCGTCCTTCGTGTAATCTCTCTCGGCATTGGCCAAAGCAATCTGCCCAACCAACTTATCCCCTGACATGGCGGGAACAGAAAGGAAACGACGAATGGGAATATGCCCTTCCGGGGTCCCAGTTGATCTCGGATCGCTCCACGGATTGTTTGTTGACAGGGGTTTGCGGCTGTTGAGAACCCACCCCCAAAGACCGGAAAACTCCCGGAAAACAACGGTCTTGTCCAGACTGCCGCATTTTTTCTCCCAGATATCCCGAGTCAATGTCGGTGAAATCAAATAGCCGGTCGAAGGTTCAATATATCCTACAAATCCGTACAGGCTTTCTGTAAGGTTTTTTGCATGAGTGAGGACAATTAAGCAGATGTCATCCAGCGGAGCGGATGCGATCAGAGAACGGGACAACTCAGCCAATGCGGTTCTGACCGCCAGTTCGTTTTCGAGTTGTCTTTCCGCTTCCTGGATCTTTGTTCGAGACCGCTCCAGTTCGGTTATCCGAACGCGCAGGTCTTCGATTTCCCGTAAGAGGCGGTCCCGGTTCTCCACAGGATTACACATGCTGAAAAGGGTCCATTTCGGTGTATTTTCGACGCTTGACCGGTCCCAATCTTCCCGCAAATTGCTTTCTTCTTGAGTCACCAGCTTTCTCTCGAAGTATATCCAAAGCCACTGAGATGCAGTAGGAACTACCTGGAAAAGGCAATATATTACGTCCGGATTGGAGAAAAACATGCCGCGTTTGGGTGAGCGACAGCAAGATCGGTATATTCGACACTCGGTGCTTCCGGGGGTAGGCAAGGACGGGTTGGAGCGTCTCCGCAGCAGTTCTGTTTTGATCGTGGGCGCGGGAGGGCTGGGTTCCCCGTGTGCGTTTTACCTGGCCGCGGTGGGCGTAGGGAGAATCGGTCTGCTCGACAGCGACCGGGTTGATCTCTCCAATCTTAACCGACAGATTCTCCATGACACGTGCAGGTTGGGAATACCGAAAGCGCTGTCGGGGATGGAAACGCTGAATCGCTTTAATCCCGATGTCCGGGTAGTTTCCATTATTGAACGAATCCGCCCGGAAAACGCCGTCAAACTTCTCACCGGTTTCGATATCGTCCTTGACTGTACGGACAATTTCGCGGCCAAGTTTCTTTTGAATGATGCCTGTGTGCAGTGTCGAAAACCGCTGGTTCATGCGGGAGTGTCGCAGTACGGCGGCCAAGTGATGACTGTCCTGCCGGGGCAGGGGCCGTGCTACCGCTGTGTGTTTTCAGAGCCGCCGCCGGATGGGGTAGTTCCATCGCCTGTGGAAGCCGGA
>JAKPRU010000907.1 GCA_029557025.1 Candidatus Omnitrophota bacterium
TCCCACCGCGACCAATTCGACTCAAGGGTGGATTGCTTTAGGCGATTTGGATGGGAACGGGACCCTCGAGATTATTGTTTCCGATGCGGGGATATACACCGTCCGTGTTTATGAGGCAATCGGTCCCGACACGTATGCAACTGATGAGGAGGGCGGTGTTTTTGCCACAGGGGACCGGCCCGACACATTGATCTATGCGAAAATACCGGGACAGAAGGGCGGGTCCATTATTTGGGGCTATGATCTAGGTGATAAGGAGGAGATTTTTATCGCCGATCATATCGGCCCGGAAGGTTCTTTCACCACGGCAGATTTCACCCCGATGCGCGTGCTGGTAGATATTCCCGAAGAGCCGGAGGCGCTGGCCTTCTTTGGCGAACCGGGTACATTGGATGGTGACGGCTATGTGGATCTGATCTTCGGAATGCGCAGCGCATCAGCGGAAGAAGGTGAAGGGGACGAAGAGATTTATGTTGTGGAATACACCGGAGCATCTCTCGATACGGCTGTGGATTCCTGGATTCTTCATTAAGGGCGTGAGTTCAGAATATCGGGACCCTACTGGTGGTCAGAGCCTGACGTGAGCAGAATAAATAAATACGGCCGTCCCGGTCATATTAGGGCGGCCGTGTAACCTTTAAGAGCCAGGAGAGAATGTAAAGTGATTTCTATGACAACCGCGAGAAAAGGATGGGTGTTGATTCCGGCCCTGTGCATTCTGGCCACAGGCATTGCGGGGGTCTGTTCCGAACCGCGACAGGGCATTCCCTCTCTGATAAGCAGCGAGCCGGTTCCGGTGGGGACTGTTGACGGGTGGGGGCCATTTTCCGCTGGACTTTCGCAGGAGCCGGTCGGATCGGCTTTTGTTCTCGGTTCCGAATGGGCGGATTTATTTGTGATCGGCCGTGGCTGGTATGCAAATCAGAAAGGAAAATATAACCGCCTGTTTCTGTATCCATGGACTTGCTGCACGGCAAATGGCGCGCCAGTGTTTGGGCAGCCCATTTCCATCGAAGGCTCCTATACCGGATCGGGAACAGTTTTCCAGACAGAGGACAAAGCCATTCACGGCGTTTGGATTGACGGCTCCACGTTGGTCCATAGGGTTTTTGACGCGGAAAAACGAATCTTTACGGAATTGGAGAAGGTCAAAATATCCGGCCTGCCGAGAAATCCCGGTGAAGTTGCGGTTTTGATGAATCCTGACGGAAGCGTGGAGGTCTTCCTGGGGATTGGGGACGGAATACCTTTCGGGCCGGCAGATTATGGCGGGCGAGATCCAAAGTACAATCCATTTGATGGTGCGGGACTGTGGCGGGGTGGATATCCGTATCAGGCTCTGTATGCTGTGACCCTGCCGGGGCTGTTGAAAGGACCGGCATCCGAACCTCGTCTGGTGTCAAAAACCACAAAGGAAGTGCGGCATTCCTATTGCACCCTCACGATTGTGAATCTTGGTTCGGAACGATTTCGCGATTTGATTGGAGGCTCCAGATTCGGCGGACTCTATTATTATCACAATAGCGCGGAGAAAGGTGTGGACCTTGATCGGAAGCGGTTCATTGTTCGGGCGGATGGAAATGCTCACCGGCACCCGATCATTAATCCCAGTCCCGTCGCCTATCCCAATCCAGGGACCGGTTTTTCCGACCTGATTGCGGGCGGGGAAGGGGCGCTGTATTATTACCGATTCGCGGGGTTGTTTACCGAACAGGGTAATCCAATCTATGAAGATCCGAGGCCGGTTTTTCAGGAAAAGGCAACGCTTTACGGAGGTTCCTTGCCGGTTGCGAATGTAGTGGATTGGAATGGGGACGGCGCGATGGATATTGTTTCGGGCAATTCGGAAGGAAGAATACTCTTTTTTCGGAACGCGGGAAGTAATGCGAACCCCGCGTTTCTTCCGGGCGAGCCGATCACCGCAGGCGGGCAGGTGATCCACATCCAGCCCGGATATCGGATGGATATTCAGGGACCGGGCGAAGCGCGATGGGGCTATACCTGCCCCACGGTGGCCGATTGGAACGAGGATGGTCTGTTGGACATCCTGATGAGCGACAGCACAGCGCGTCACACGGTGTTTCTCAACCGAGGAACACGGACGGAGCCAAAATTGGATTTCGGACATCCGATCTATTACGACGGCCTCGATTTGTACGGGACTTGGCGGGTCAAACCCGCCGTGGCAAAGCTGGGCGACCGCATGGCGTATGTGGCCCTGGACGAGCATGACGAATTTCATCTCTACTGGCGGGTGGATGATTACAATGTGGAGGATGGGGGCAAGCTGTGTCTCGATGACGGTTCCACGATTCGAGCGAATTTCCTTGCTGCGGGTGGAACGGGGCGATTGAAACTGAATCTGTTCGATTGGGATCGGGATGGGCGTACCGACCTGATTGTCGGTACGCCGCGACATGGTTCTGTCCCGAATCCCAAGACCGGCCTGCCCCAGTCACTGGGTTTGCCGGGATCGGCTGTCCTGTTTCTAAAGAATGTCGGCTCCGATAGCGAACCGATGTTCAAGTTTCCTGTGTTATTCGAGTTTCGAGGCTCTCCGATCTTCCTTGGGCAGCACGCCTGTGGACCGGCGGTTGCCGATTTCGGCGGACCAAACGGGCCGGATTTGATTGTCGGAGAGGAAACCGGCGGATTCATGTATTACAAGCGGGAAGATATCAGGCCGTAATGCACTTCAAAACAGCATTCATCCGACTGTTTCCTACGATTTCGGGAGGCGTGTTGCTATTCTCAGGGAAAAGTTGTCGGAAGAAGAAAGTTGATGAACGTGAAGGAACGCATACGGATTGGTTTGATTTACGGGGGACGGTCGGCGGAGCGGGAAGTGTCCTATCTCTCGGCGCGGGCGGTGGCGTCGAAGCTGGATCCGGAACGCTATGCTGTTTATCCCATCGCCATTTCGCCATCCGGCAGGTGGATGCCGGTCCCGCCCCGCGAGGAATTGCCGCATCCGGAACACCTGGAGCGACGTCTCCTGGGAGGAACGTCCGGTGAGACCCTGCCGGTTCCATCGCCGCAATGCCCGACCGACGGACAGGAACGCCCACCGCTGGATATGCTGTTTCCACTGGTACATGGGGCGTGCGGAGAAGATGGAAGTATGCAGGGATTTTTCGATGTATGCGAACTGCCTTATGTGGGAGCGGGGGTTGCCGGTTCCGCGATCGGAATGGATAAATTGTTGATGAAGGACATTCTGTCGGTTCACGGCATTCCGGTCGGGCCTTATATGCCGATCAGGCGCGTGGACTGGCAGACGGATTCCGACAGCGTGGTTTGCGACGTTCAGAGACGGTTCCCCTATCCTGTCTTCGTAAAGCCCGCTCGAACCGGCTCCAGTGTCGGGGTCTCAAAGGCTAAGAATGAAAAAGAGTTGCGTGAGGCAATGGCTTCCGCGGCCCGTTACGACAGCATGTTGATTGTCGAGAAAGGAATGCCAGTTCGGGAGTTGGAATGTGGTGTGATCGGCAATTGGGACCCGCAAGCGAGTGTGGTCGGAGAGGTGATCCCCGATCGGGAGTTTTATGATTATCACTCCAAGTATCTTTCCGACGGAACAGCCATCCGTATTCCGGCGGATGTTCCTGAGAATCTGGCCGAGGAAGCACGGGACATGGCTCGGCGGGCGTTTCTGGCGCTGCGATGTTCCGGATATGCGCGGGTCGATCTATTCCTGAATACCGCGGAGAACCGCCTGTATCTCAATGAAATCAACACGATTCCGGGATTCACCTCTCACAGCATGTTTCCGATGCTGTGGGAGGCATCGGGGGTTCCGTTTTCCGAACTGCTCGACCGATTAGTGAATTATGCGTTCGAGCGTCATGCAGATGAGAAACGGAATACCTTTGAGGTTCCCGAACCGGGGGTAGCACCGCCGCCAACAGATTGAATATACTGGATTTATTGTGAATCGGGGAGGGCGGCTTTTGGTCATTGTCCCTGCGAGAGGGCTGGGGTTACAATTCGCTCATTTGCCGAATGCAGCCCTCTCTATCTCTGCCGCCGACAGATTCGGGACAACATACGTGTTCTATGAAAAGGCTTGAGGCACTTTTTACTCACACGGCAACCGTGTCCGGCCAGGAGAACACAGGGGCTTTCCCGGGGAGGATCTCGACCTTTGTTTGACCTGTTTCGTGTTGTTTCTCCGGCCAACCGCATAGAAAACAGACGGCAATTTCGCCGCAGTCGCTGCATCCACCGACCGGAAGAGGTTTTCCGCATGAAGGACACGGAATCTGGATCATCGGATGAATCTCCTTTTGAATGATCATTTGTTCAATAATATTATTGCTCCAATGTTCAACTTTGTCAAGTGAAAATCCTGCTGCGGAAGAAATGTTTTTTTGTACGGCAGGGATGCCGGGGATGGCACGCCGGGGGATTATGATTACCGGGGCGCTCAATCGACTCGGAAGGCGTTTTCGATATGTTCGATTCTGGGAGGCTCGCCTTCGCGCTCCAGGATGGAGATGACATCGAAGCGGACGTTCCAATCATCCTGAAGTCCCCGCTGCGCAAGGTATATCTCCGCCATCCGAACAAGGGTCTGTTGTTTTCTCTTTGTCACTGCCTGAAAAGGCTGTCCGAATGTCTCGCCGGTGCGTGATTTTACTTCCACAAACACGATCAGGTCGTCCTTGTTGGCAATGATATCAATCTCACCGCGACGGCGCCGGAAGTTGCGTTCCCAGATTTTGTATCCTTTGGTTTCCAGGAATTGTGCGGCCAGGGTTTCTTTGGTATCTCCCATTTCCCGTGTGCTGGGTCGCAGATCGATGGCCTGTTGCCGAAGGCTTTCCAGGAGATGCTCACAGCGGTATCGAAGCACGAAAAACTCTGCCTCCGTGAGTCCCTGTGTCTCGAGAATATCCTTTCGCAGTTGCTCCATTTTTTGCAAAGTCAACCGCGCGGCGAACCGTCGATACAGGCGGTCAAATGTAGAGCCGGGCACAGCGGCGAGAAGATGGTCCGATACGCCGGCGAAAGTCATTCGGTGAATCTCCGAGGCGCCGAATACCTCCAGGGCCGCACGGTGATATTTTGTCGGATAGCCCTTGTGTGCATCAAAACCGTATTGCGGAAACCGCTGGTGGTAGGAATTCATGATGCGGTCTCGAACCACCTTGGCCACGATGGAGGCCGCGGCGATACTGAACGAACGCCTGTCTCCACCGACGATGCACTCCACCGGAATCCCGCCGAGAGAAGGTGTTTTGTTGCCATCGACAAGGACATAATCGGGGGGGAGGTCCAGGTGTTCCACGGCGCGTTTCATTGCGAGAAGGGAGGCTTGCAGGATGTTGTATTCGTCGATCTCCCTG
>JAKPRU010000944.1 GCA_029557025.1 Candidatus Omnitrophota bacterium
TGCCGAAATGGGACGGGGAACCGAAATTTGCCGAACACTCTTATCGCAGCTTTGTAGCCGATGGGAAAAATGGAGAACTGATCCTGTTTCAGAATGTCGGCTACACGCATTCGGAGTGGGCATTTCGGGATCGGGACGGGAACTGGTCCGCACAGGGGAAACTGGTCTGGCCGTTCGGCGCGGAATATGACACACCCCAGCCGATTCGGACCTGCTATCCCGCCGTCGCCTTGAAAAACCGTGCTGTCTACTTTTGCGGCGTCAGTGACATTGTTGAACCGTACAATGCCTGGCGGGAATACAAGTTCCAAATCACGGGGCAAAAATGGGATTACGATTTCCGACGGCTTTTCTATTGCTGGAGCGATGACATTAGTACCGGCAAGTTTCACGATTGGGTCGAAATCTCCTCCCGCGACAAAACCTGCGGCTGGATCTCCCCGATGGACATGTACATTTCCGATAACGGCGATGTCTTTGTCCTCTGGAGCGAACGCGCCCTCGATGAGCGCCTGCGGGAGAAGTTCTTCCCGAACGAGAAACAGCGTTTTTCCCTGGAATATGCGCTGATCCGCGACGGCCAGGTCATTGTCCGCAAGGCTTTGGTGGAAGGCGGCGAGGGGCTGGGGGGAGAACGCACGGGCGATGGGCGATTTCATGTTACCAAAGATGGACGGCTATATGCGTTCTACTATGTTAATGGAACGAATGCCGAGGGAACGTCTATTTCGGAACACCGCCTGACAGAAATCTTTCCGGATGGAAGCCATGGTGAGCCGACTGTAGTCAAATTGCAGACCCCCCTTCAGGCCTTTTTTACGGCAACCGTACGCGCCGGATGCAAGCCGTCGAATACGCTTGATCTGTTCGGGGATGTCGGCGGTACGATGCGATACGTACGGATTCGGCTGAAATGAACGTACAGGTAAGCGAATACGACAATGGCACGAATGACCTGCCCGGTCCCCCGAGCGGACGGCAGGACCCACGGGATGCCTGGCGACCCAGCGGGACTCTCTTCACCATGACCAGCCTGGGTCCGGACAAGATCGACCAACTTGCTTGGTGCTACCCGCATCCGACGGCGTATACCGTCAGCTACAATATGTCGAACGGCCTTCAGTCCAAGGGCGATATCTACATGTCGAATCACGGGTTGGTGTTTTGACGGGACAGGAACGATGCGGGGGCAAGAATCTCCGCCTCGGCTTGCAGCATCAGGCCACGGCCGGAGATGGTTTTGATGATCCCATCGGCTCTTGGTCCGAGAACCTCGCGGAACCGTTTGCAGATCTGACTCTTGATTTTGGGAACCTGTGCCTGCTCCACAATCGTTCCTTCCCAAACGCGGTCCAGCAACAGGTCATAGGAAACGCATTCACCGGGTCTCGCCGCCAGAAACGCCAGGAGGCCGTATTGTTTCCGGGTCAACGAAACAGGTGCGCCATCCAGGATAACCCGATCCGGCCGGTGGGGATCGATATGAAGATGCACAGCGCCTTCTCGCATGGAGTCCCGTTTGGTTTTGTGGTTCTTTCCGTTCTTCGAGAGGAGATTTCGCCAGGATTCAGGAACCGTCCGGTTCAATTCCGCTTCGGGCAGAGAGGCCACCGCTTCCGGCTGATCGGCCCCAAGGTCCATCAGGTCCAGCGCAAACTCCCTCGGAAATCCTTTCGCAAGAAGCGACCTCCAGGCGAATCCCTTTCGAGGCAGGCCCGTAATGACACAGGTTCTCAGTTCATCCAGCCGGCGTCAGAGATCCGCCGGCGCCCCCATCTCCGCCGCGATCTCCAATGCCGGTTCCAGCAGCCAGGAGGCCTGATCCGCCAAGCTCCGCACAACCCCTGCAAGGACCTCAAATCTGTTTTCGATCGTCAACATCTTCTCCCCGGCGGACCATGCATCCAGAATCAACGCTTTCTTGGCGGCGCGTTCCTCCGCCTGGATCGTCTGTCCCATCAGGTCCATCTCCGTGACGGGATCTTTCTCCCAGAGCCGCCGGGACCACATTCTACCGATCCATTCCGAGCGCCGAAGCGGAACGAATATCTCTTCTATCTCTTTGGCGCGGCATACCGCATAAAGCAGGAGATGCGGCTGCGGCCCGGTATCGACCAGGCGTGCGAGAACGTCATGCAGAGCCGCTGCGGTTTCGACCGCAATACCCCACCGTGCCGCAATACCGGCCATCCCTGATATGCACAGCCGATCCCCCGATTGAGTCAAAAGGCCCTTCTTTACCAGCGTTTCCACCGAATCTGTCACGGCGGTTTGCAGGTCTCCGGGCCACGCATGTTGTCTGCCTGCAAAGGTTCGTTGAAGCCATAATGTCATCGATGAAACCGTAGCGGCCTCACCCGAAGTGGTCCGTTCCATCAGGATGTCCCGCAGCGGACGATTGGGGAGTTGCGAGGTCAGTTCGTAAGTCCGTCGGCTCAGGTATCGATCCAGGAACCCGTCAATGTCTCCCTCCAGGGTCGTAACAACCATCCCTCTCCCAAAGGAAGCCAATCCAAGCCGTCCCGCTCTTCCGATCATATTGACAAACCGTTGCGGTTCCAGTTTCTGAATCTCCGGCGCTTGATCGGGCAGAGGAGCTCGGTACGAAAGCGGGTGTGCCAGAACATTCTGCGCCGGGAGATTGATTCCCTCTGCGAGGGTGGAGGTCGCGCAGAGAATCCGAATTGTCCCGTCAAGAGCCAGTTGTTCCACAGCGGCGCGTTCCTCCGGCGAGAGATCGGATGTATGCACACCGATCCGATACGGGGTGAGATTTACAAGCGATTGCCGCATCCGCCCGTTCGGCAGATCGGTCAAGAGCGGCGGGACCTTTTCAATTTCTCTCGGAAGCCCCATGGCGACCAGGCGATGCGCGGCCTCATAGCACACCTTCCGGGATGGCCAGAACAGGAGGCTGCTTTCCCCGTGCATGGCGAAATGCTTTGCAGCCTCCAGCATCAAAACGCTCTCATTGTCGACTTCCGGCAGAGGAAGATGCTCTTCGCCCTCCTGCCCGGAGTTGTGTTCCCGATACAGAAACCGGTTGCCGCACAATACGCCCTGGCGCAGCTCCACCGGACGGGATGTCTCCACTACCAAACGGCAGCCCAGCCACTGCGCCAAGATTTCCGAACTGGACACCGCCGAAAGCCCCAGAAACCGAATCTCTTTGGCGCTTCTCAATTTCATCAGCAAGAGTTCCAGGTCCGGGCCACGATCCGGGTCCGCAATGTATTGCAGCTCATCGATCACAATAACCCGCACGCTGGAAACCAGGCCCGGATGACGCATCATCAGGACCCGCATCTTCTCATACACAATCACCGCAAGATGGTATCGGCCCTCGGCGATAAAGTGGTCCTCCTCGCTGTGGTCACGGGATGACAGGCAGATTCGATAGCCCAGCGGATCATATCGGTCCTTCAGCCGGTTATAGCGTTCTGCCGCCAACGCTTTGGAGGGAACCAGAAGAATAACCGGCCGGTCGTGTTTCGCCTCCGCCAGAAACGCCAGTTCCGCCAGAAGTGTCTTGCCGGATGAAGTTGGCGCACACACCATCAATCCTTCGCTGCCTGTCAGCAAACCCTGCTTCAAAGCCGTCTCTTGCAGCGGCAACAAGTTGGAACCGTAAGTGGCTGTGAGAGCATGGATTTGTTTCTCATCCAGGCCGAAGAATTGCAGATCCTGCATAGTCGCCATGGGGGTTGCCTCCCGATATATTGTACATTTGTTCAGTATTCTACCGAAACAAAAACGCCTGTCAAGCCCCAGTTCAACAACTCGCTTGCCGTGCAAATCCGAAACAACTTGGTGTACTTTCACTCGCCCGTCGACAGGCACGGAGACCTGTCCTACCATTTTCCGTTTCTCCAGCGGGCCAAGCAGGAACTCCTGGGCCACCGGAGGGAGAGGCCTCCGTGCCTGTCGATGGCGGAGCTTTTTTACGAGGTCAACATGACACGCCCAATTCACCCGCTCTGTCCTCTCCTCCTGCTGATCCTGCTGTCTCTCGGTTCCGGCGCTTATGGGCAGAAAAATGTCTATATTTATCTTCCGGAAAT
>JAKPRU010000955.1 GCA_029557025.1 Candidatus Omnitrophota bacterium
CGCCGCAATGTTCGGGAGAATCGAAAGCGCCACCTTTTCGATCCCATCCGGGTCCTCCCCCAAAACCACACGGAATGAGGGATTGCCCAGAATCTTCGATAAGTCCAACACTGTCAGGACAGTATGAAAAAGGACAATGTCCGGCTCGATAAGCAGCATGGCGCTGATACGATCCCCCCATTCCAGGCACACCGCTACAGGCAGACAGCCATCTTCACACCCCAACAGGATCGGAACACAGGGTCCTGAAGGATTCTGGGCACGAATCCGCTTCCGGTGTTCCTCAAGAGGATTCTCCGCAAAAACAAAAGGAGCAGCCCGATTGGGATCGGATGGAACAGGCCAGCCGGAAGCGGTCCGTTCCACACGGTAATGCCGCTCAGGAGACAAATGCTCTAGGCAATCGACCACATCGGGATTGCCGACCGCCAAGGCCCCCAGATTCTTTTGAAGTATGTTGGAAATCAGATTGCCTCCGGATTTGTTCAACCGATTGCTCTGTCTCATCCGACCGACCCGGTCACGGCGAATCAAGCAGCGTTACGAAAACTCCAGGTCTGACCGGCCTCTGTCTCAATGGAAACGATCCCGGCGGAATCCATTTCGAGCGTCTGGTAGGAAGCCCCTGCGTCGCGGGAAGCCTCAATTTTCGGCCATGGGCTGAGCAGACGCAATGTCCCGCCATAAAATGACCGAATTTGCAATGTCTCCACTTGGGGAGCAGAACCCTTCGCGCTCACCAGAAATCCGCCCTGTGTCCGCAAATCCTCAAATTGCGCTTCACATCCCGGCTTGACAGCCGGAAACACCCGGATGATATCGTTCACGCTTTGCAGCAAGAGTTCGGTAACCGCCATGCCGGACCCGAACTGTTCCGTATAATGGCCGAATTCATTGAACTTTTGACGCGGTTCCATTCGGTTGAGCGTCATGGTGCCGTTCGGACGGGTGCGGGCTTCCACTTCCGTTTTAAGCCAGTCCTGCGTGCCGCCCATACTGAGGCGGGCACGGGAGATCGCCAGCATGAATGTGGCGTTGTTCCCGTTCCATTGCATTTTGTCGATGGTGCGCGCAAATAACGCCTTTTCCGGTTCGGGAGACCACCAGGTCACGATATCGCATGGAAAAACTGGCGTGGCGGGAACCGAGATATTGTACTCGATCGGCGGCGCTCCTTCGACATCCACCACAATCGGGTCTTGATTGCCATGAGTCGGATAATCGGGAAGACGTTTCAGTGCCTGCTGAAACCGCTCCACCAGATCGCCATCCCGGCCCAGAATCCCCGCCGCCTCAATTGCCGCATTCAATGTGTACCGAATCATGGCGATATCGAACGCACAATTGTAATTGCGATCCAGATTCTTCGTCCATCCCCAATGCTCCGGGGAAACCGAGGGACCCAATCGGATTTTCTCATCCCCCTCACATTGTTCAATAAACCCTGCATAAAAAACGGCAACTTCACGCAGCGCGGGATATACCTTGCTCTCCAGTCGCTTCCGGTCCGGGTCATATTTATACCGCCACCAGAGCGGCTGGACACTGAATCCGTTCACTCCGAGAGTCATTCCCCAGACATGATGAATGTACTGCCGTCCGTTTCGGCTTTTGCACGATGTCGGGTCCGGCGGCTCATACGCAAACAGTACATGAGGATAATAGGCTCCCTGCAACGAAAAAACCTTCTGAGCGAGCCATCTTCCCCGTGGCAGGTACTCGAATATCAGGCGGTCATACGGTTCCGCCAGGTCCGTTTGATTGGCGGGATAGACAGCCCAATAGGTCTGCTGGATGTTGTAGTTGGTATGGTAATCCCCATGCCAGGCAGGGGTGTCGTTGACCAATCCGGCAAACAGTCCCGTCGATTGCACCCCCGGCTTGCTGACACAGCGCAGGAAATAGAGCGAACGATACCAGGTCTGCTGCAAGAGCGGATCATTGAGTGTCAGGCCGCTCCGTGACCAGAATTGTTCCCACTCCGCCTCATGCTTTTCAATCAGATCTTCCGGTTTTTCTTGCAGAGTCTTTTTCACTAGTGCAACGGCGGCCTTCACCGGGTCGGAAGATTCCAGCGACGTAGCAATCGCGACGGCTTGCCAATCGGATTTTGGGGAACGGCCCGCAGCAACTGCAAATTCCATCCCCGGCCAATCCGGGTCACCGGGAATGCTCTGCCGAATCCAAGCAATATCCCCCTGACTGCTGTAGTCCGCTTTCGGAATGTCCGTCGACTCGACGGGTTTCAAGGACAGCGCGGTGCGAGATTCGATTAGAAATACATTCCGGTCGGCGAGGGCACGGATCTTCACAGGAGGGATTTTCTCATCCGAGTGCCATACAGTGGCCACGCCATGGCGCAAGTCCAACTCACCTCGCCCGACAGTTCCGCCACCTGAATCGATGGAAACTTGGGCGCATTGGCGCGGGCACGGATAGGCTTTCGAATGATAGCTGTCTTCCTTATCCCACGTTTGACCTTCGGGAAGAACATAGTCCGAATTGTTGTCCTTCATGGGGAACGCTGTTTCCGAAGCTCCCAGTTTTTTAATCAGGTCAAGTGTGGGGATCGGCGGATCATTTTCGGTAATCAGGCGGGCATCCCAGACATCATTTTTGGTCAGGTTCAGGATGATGCTGTTATCATTCGAATAAACCAGGGCGTTGATATCACCGTTCCCGATAATCAGCGCCTTGTTCAGAATGTCACCGATATCGGCTAGACGGATCGCGGCATTCTCCAGGGCATCAGGAAATGGAATCTCACTCTGTGCAGAAGACATGGCACTCTGAAGAAGAAACAACAATAAAAACGGAATCGAGAGTCTCTTGCGGACTTTGTGGATGGTGTTCATGGTTTTTGCACCTTTCACACATATTTTAGACCTGCTTTTTCAAAGCGATCCACGACCTCACGCATTCGGTCTTCCTCGACGGTGAGCGCAATACGGACATAGCCTTCCCCGCCTTTTCCAAATCCCGCGCCTGGGGTAATCAGAACTCCGGCCTTTTGCAGCGTTTTTGCAGCAAATTCACCGGACGGTGTTCCCTGTTCCGGTACGGGGGTCCAGACGAAGAAGGTCGCCGGATTTTTGCGGGGCTTCCAGCCGAGACGTGCCAATCCCTGAAGAAGAACATCGCGCCGCCTCTGGTACACCCCGCACATCTCGTGAGTAAAATCCATGCTGCCGGTAAGAGCCGCGATCGCGGCATATTGGATCGGTTCGAAAATCCCCATATCCAGGTTGGATTTCAGCTTGCCGAGCGCCCCGATCACGGCGGCGTTCCCCACCGCGAAAGCACACCGCCAGCCGCTCATGTTGAACGTTTTCGACATGGAGTGAAACTCAATCCCGACCTCTTTGGCCCCCGGAGCCTCCAGGAAAGAAGGCTGACGGTTTCCATCGAACATCATCTCGGAATACGGCGCATCATGCGCCACGATGATCTCATATTTCTGCGCAAAAGCAACTACCTCTTTGAAATAATCCAGGGTGCAGATTGAGGCCGTCGGATTGCTGGGAAAGTTCAGAATCATCAACTTGGCCCGCCTGCGGACCTCTTCCGGCACATCATTGAGATCGGGCAGAAAATCGTTGGATTCAAATAGCGGCATGAAATGAACTTCCCCACCCGCCGTAACAATCCCCGGCAAATAGGCCGGATAACACGGATCAGGAACCAGCACGGTCTCGCCGGGGTTAACCAACGCCAGCGGCAGTCCGCTCATACCGGCCTTGCTCCCGATGACGGACATGACCTCGGTGTCCGGGTCCAGGTCCACTCCATACCGGCTCTTATACCATTGCGCAACCGCTTTGCGGAAAGCCGGAAGCCCTTTGTAAGAAGGATAATGATGGGTGTCGGGATTCAGGACCGCCTCCCGCAGAGCCTCGACAATGTATTTCGGTGTGGGACGGTCCGGATCGCCCACAGAAAGGTCGATCACATCCACTCCCTTCGCTTCTTGTTCCACTTTCTGCTGGTCCAGCGCATCGAACAGGTATACAGGAAAATGTTTCAGTCGGTCAGCCGGTTTGATATTCATTCAACTTGTCCCTTTCGGAAAAGACTCCGGTTGGAGGATAGGATTATTCACCTTCATTGTCCGGGATTCGGTCATCGGGCAAATAGGGATACTTGATAAACACCGCGATGCAATCTTCATCCGTGTCGTTGATGAGATTGTGATGCTCGTTCGGTTCAACTCGGAACGCATCGCCGGGCCGGACACGATGCTCCACGCCGTTAATGATAAATCTCGGCGTTCCCTGCAAGAAAAAGAAAGTTTCTTCCACAACATGATGAATATGCTTTCCGTGGTCCTTGGAGGATTGCCCGGATTTCATCTTGACAATGCCCCATTCGACATGCGGGCCGCGCATGACATATTTCGCCCCGCTGTCCCCCATGGACCAGGCCAAATCTTCGGCGTTCCGGTACTCCATTTCTCTATTCCTCCTCGATGTCCAATCTCCAGAGATCCTCAATCGATTCCCGTTTTCGAACCAATCGGAACCGATTTCCTTCAATAAGAACCTCTGCTGGGCGAGGCCTCCCATTGTACTGCGAGGCCATCGCCATTCCATACGCACCGGCAGACAAGATCGCCACACGGTCCCCCGGCTCCAGCCGGGGAAGTTCTCCCTGCGAAACGAACGTATCACTCGTTTCGCAGATCGGACCGACCACATCGACAACCTCTGTCGGACCTTCATCCGCCCGCAGAGGAAGAATCTCATGCTCTGCGCCGTACATAGCCGGACGAATCAGATCGTTCATTCCGGCATCCAAAATCACGAAAGTTCGCTCTCCATTTACCTTTCGATAAAGCACGGTGGAAAGCAGAACTCCCGCATTTCCAACCAGCGAGCGGCCCGGTTCAAGAATCAGCGTTCCGTCAAAGTCGCCCAAGCGTTCGCGCAGACGTTCGCCATACCGCTGCGGACTGTCCGGGACTTCCTTATGATATTGAATCCCCAGGCCGCCCCCCAAATCCAGATAGGGAATCGGAATCCCGTCGTCGATCAGCCGCTTGCGGAGACCCAGCATTAAAGTGCAAGCCTCCAGAAGCGGACCTGAATCTATCAGTGAGGAGCCGATATGACAGGCGATTCCCCGAATCTCTACGCCCGGCATGTGTTGTGCCCTGCGATAGAGATCGATTGCCTGGTCGGTGGGAATGCCGAATTTATTCTTACTTAGACCGGTTGATATCTTCGGGTGGGTTTGAGGATTGATATTGGGATTGATTCGAACAGCAATTCCGGCCCGCTTCCCCAACCGCTGTGCAATCTCATCAACGCACTCCAGCTCCGCCGGAGATTCCAGGTTGAACATCAGGATCCCCGCTTCAATACCTGCCTCGATTTCATCGCGGCGCTTGCCGACACCGGAGAAAACCATCTGCTCTGCGGGTATCCCCGCATGAAGAGCCGCTTTCATCTCCCCCACAGAGGTTAAATCCGCTCCGACGCCCTCCCGCGCCATGATCCGCAGAATCGCCTGACACGGATTGGCTTTTACCGAATAACAGATCCGATGCGGGACCGTCCCCAGACCCTTTCGGTAACCCGCAATCGCTTCCCGGATTGCTCCGGCGCTATAAACGTAAGTCGGGGTACCGAATCGGTCGGCGATCTCACGAAGATCGACCGATTCCCCGTGCAAAACGCCGTTTCGATCGGCATACGTGCCAAGCTGAATTCGACTCATATTCATTCCTTAAAATAAAATCCTGAAGACCGCCCTGCGCGGTTCAGAACAGATCATGGCCCTGGGAGATCGGTCGGAATATGGCCCGAAAGATCGGAACAATGAATCAGCCGCCGAATCCGCCGTCAAGATCTTCCTCACCGTGGAAGATGCGCTGAAGCCGCTTGAGACGGGCGCGATTCTTCTGGCTGCTCATGACACTCGCCGCTTTGGCCAGTGTTGAACCCTCCCGCATGTTGCAATAGAAAAGAATCTCGTCGTCGTCCAGAGGAAGACCGAGCCGGGTCTTGAATCCAAGATAGTGATCCAAGAGCTTGCTGCGCTCAAATGAAATGTACGAACGTTCCATATTGCCGCTGATCCCCTCCGACCCGAAACAGGATTTGATATAGCGACTGAATGCAAAGTTCAACTTGGAGTATTCATAAAGCTGCATGGAAAAGCTCAGAGGAAGAACCGTGATGAACTGATTGAACTGGCGGTGGTAATCGAGCATTTGTTGAAGCGCCATGGCCGGTTCCCAATTCTCCACAAAAACTGTGACAGCCCGCTCGGTTACCAGAAGTGCCTGCGGGGAAGGCGCCCCGGGTTCCACTTTCAGATTGACCACCTGCGCGCGCTCAAAATAGGCGGCCAGCTCCCGGATCAGGTCCAGAATGATACAAAACCCCTCTCGCATGGATTCCATCAGCATTCGATACCGCTCTATCCCCAAGTCAAACCAGTTGTCGCACATCCGGTAAACGGCCTCCATGCAGGCATCCCAACGCGGCGTGTGTTCCTTCCGAAGAATCACCTTGGTGAGATCGAGAAGCCGGCGCAACCGCTTCAGCCGCCAAAGCGCATCTCGTGTCCGGACTACCCGCATCACTTCCCAATTATGGAAATCCTCAAGAAATCCGGCGCTCAGAAGGTCTAAAACACGGGAAATGTTAAAAAAACGGAGCTCGCTGGTCCCGGGTTGCTGGAGCCGGATTTTGCGACCCATTACCCATTGAGGCTGAAGCAGACAGTCGATCTTACTCAGATTCTCCAGCAACTTGGCATCGAGCGAGAGATACTTTTCATCCAGGATGTTCCGCGTTCCAATCACCCGGATCACTTCATCAAATTTCAGGTTTGATTCATCCGCTGTGTCGTCATAAATAACAAGAAGTTTGAGCTGCGAAATGGAATGCCCGAAAGTAATCTCGTCCATGTAGATGGACTGAATCCCCGCCAGTCGGCGAGCTTCCCGCACCATATCCTCCATCAGGCTGCGATAGCCTTCTTTACTCACTCGAACCGGCTCCCCAGTGAAGGTGTATGAGTCCTTCCCCAGGTCGGCCAGGATCTCCTTGCATGGATCGGCAACGGCTTGGCTCACGAGTCCATCCCATTTTTTCACAATTTCGCGCGGGCGGATTGAAAAAACCAAGCCCCGGATGTCCGTGGCAGTAACTATACCCCGGATCCGAAGGTTGTTTTGCCGCTTCTTCCGCACGTTTGTGGTTATAGCCTATTTGTCCGGTGGCTGCAAGATCTGCACAGGGCCGCTTGATTCCGAATAATGCGGCAGATAGATTGGTTCAAAAGGATTTGCGCATGACCGCTCCGGCCGTGTTCGCAAAATCCTCGTCTGATGTCTCAATCTCGGAGAACCGTCTGATGAATTCCACTCTGCTTCGCAGGTTCGCCCACAGGGTTTCATCTACTATCGGATTACTCTTTCTGTGGAGTACGGTTGCCTTTTCGGAACCCTACCTCCAGGTTTCCGTGGATGAGATCGGATCGGCCTCGCCCATCCGCGCGCTGGCTGTCATGCCGGTACGTCTGGCAACAGCGGCCTATAATGCGGTCCCCGAGAGCCTGCACAAGGACGCTCTGAAAGAGGGATTCGACCTGAAAGAAATCTCCCAGAAAATCGAGAAACTCCAGGTTGGGCAATCCACAACCTTTGAACAGCAAGGCATTACGGTCAAAGCCTCCAAGCTCGAGCGGGAACCGGAGGAACCAAAGCAGTCCAGCTATCTGGTGGTGAAGATTGACAAGACGGAGATCGCCTGTCCTTTGGCCATTACAACCGGTGCAGTCAAGATTCTGACCTTCGTGTTTAAAGACCTTCAACCCGTGGCGAAACAATTGGAGGTGGCGATTAACGAAGCTAAAAACGTACCACCAAGCCGCTTGTTGTGGTGTACGGACCAGGAACGAACGCTGGAAGTCAGCTTGAAATGACGGGACTTTTACCGGCGGGGAGGGATTCTTCCCCCCGAAGTTCGGGGGGAATACAAGGGGGATTGCGTCCGGGATTGCAGGATTTCGGCCGGGTTTCGCGCCAAATCCCGGGTTCGGCTTTCCGGCTAGTCAACCCCCACCGGACCTCCTCCGATCTTCGGGGGAGGGGTACGAGCGTTGATTCTCTCAAAATGACCCTTCTCTCCGATCTTCGCGCAATCCCCGGTCTGGTCGTTCGCCCCCAGGCGCACCTGTCGGGATATACTACCTTTCGTATCGGGGGACCGGCTGAAATCCTGGCAGAAGCAAACAGCGAACATTCCCTGTTGCAAGTGGTCGAGTATTGCCGAAAAAAGGGATCTCCATGCCGGTTTATGGGAGGAGGCAGCAATCTGTTGGTCGCTGATGAGGGACTGGCGGGAGTAGTTCTGCTGAACAAGGTCCGTTTTGTGGAATGGAAAGAACCCTGCTCTGTCCGAGTAAGCGGAGGATTCCCGCTGGATGAGTTTGTCTCGCTTTTGGCTGAAAGTGGCTGGGCGGGACTGGATTTTGCCGCGGGAATTCCCGGCACCGTGGGTGGAGGATTGGCCGGCGGTGCGGGAGCATACGGCAATCTGCTGGGGGATTTTCTGGAATCAGCGCGCATTCTGGACGTTCATGGAAACATCCGAGAAACGGCACCCTCCGCGTTGGGCATCGGATACCGCGAAAGCAAAACAAGAGATCGTGGCGACCTGATCCTCGACGCAACGTTTCATCGTCTTCAGCCCGCTCCTCGGGAGCAGATTCAGGTGAGAATCCGGGAAATCAAATCCGAACGCGCCTCCAAACACCCAGGCTCGGACCTTCCGAGCGCAGGGTCTTTTTTCAAGAACCTGCCCCCATCCGAACCGGGAGGAAAGAGAATCCCGGCAGGGAGACTGCTCGACGAAGTTGGGGCAAAGGGCTTGCGTGTGGGCGATGCGGAAGTGTTTGAAAAACACGCCAACATTATCGTCAATCGCGGAAAGGCCACCGCGCGGGATGTCAATAATCTCGCCGATGAAATGTCAAAGCGGGTATATGATTGCTATGGCATTCAGCTGAATCGTGAGGTTCTTTATTGGTCATAGGAGGGACGGATATGGACAAAAAAACCCCCACTGTCGTTTCGGCAAAGTTCCTGACCAGCGCCGCCGCAATCAATCAATCCCCGAACCATGACCTGTTGGAAATCGCGATAACCGGACGGTCCAATGTCGGCAAATCCAGTTTAATCAATGCGTTGTGTAACATCAAAAATCTGGCCAAAACCTCCAAAACTCCGGGGAAAACTCGCTTAATCAACTTTTTCGAGATCAAGGTTCGCAACCCGGATTTTACGTTCTGCCTGGTTGACCTGCCGGGTTACGGGTACGCTCGTGTCAGCAAGACGGAACAGGAACGCTGGGGCAAGACCATCGAGTCTTTCCTGCTGAAACGGCGAAATCTGGTTGCGGTGGGACAGCTGATCGATACCCGACATCCTCCCACACCGTTAGATTACCAGATGCGCGAATGGCTGGTGCATAGTTCCCGCCCGGTGATCACCGTATTAACCAAAGCCGACAAGGTAAGTCGCCTCGCAGGAGAGAACATGCGCCGCACAGTGGCGGTAGAACTGCTCTCGCCGCACGATCCCGCGCCGGTGCTGTTTTCCTCCGTCAATCGGCAGGGTGTCGGTGAGCTGCTTGAAATCATCGCCGGATTCGTGATTCCTGCCGAATCCGACTGAAAGGCCTGTTGTGAGGAGAGATGCGTGTTGATAAAGTAAAGGCGGGTCTGTGCCCCGATGATTTCCCTTCTTAAAATGGGGCAGGAGAGGATCGGGCTGATAAGCCCGATAGAATGAATCCGTTATGAACGAGTTCGCCGGTATAACTGGAATATAAGCCATGCCTCTGATATCGACCATACTTCGCAAAATCTTCGGGACCAAGCAGGAACGGGACATGCGTCGCTACGCCCCCATGGTGGCGGAGATCAACACACGCGAAGCCGATTACCAAAAAATGACCGATGCGGAATTGCGCGAGATGACCGACAAGTTTCGCGCAAGCCTCCAGCAGGGAGAAGAACTGAGAGAGATTTTGCCGGATGCGTTTGCCGTGGTGCGCGAGACAGCGAAACGGCAGTTGAATATGCGTCATTTCGATGTCCAACTCGTAGGGGGCATGGTGCTGTTCGAGGGAAAAATCGCCGAAATGGCAACTGGCGAGGGTAAGACCCTGGTCGCAACCTTGCCCGCCTACCTGCGTGCCCTTGAAGGCAAGGGCGTCCATATTGTCACTGTGAATGATTACCTAGCCCGACGTGACCGGGAGTGGATGGGCCCGATCTACGAGGCGCTCGGCCTCACCGTGGGGGTCATCCAGCACGACATGAGTTTCGACGAACGTCAGGCAGCCTACGCCTGCGACATCACTTACGGAACCAACAACGAGCTCGGATTCGATTACCTGCGCGACAATATGGCCATGCACAAATCGCATTGTGTCCAGCGCGAGCTGTATTACGGAATTGTCGATGAAGTAGACAGTATCCTGATCGACGAGGCCCGGACTCCACTGATTATCTCAGGTCCTTCCGAAGAATCCACTACCTTGTATGAGAAGGTGGATCGCGCCGTGCGCCGCCTCCAGCGTGATATCGACTATACGGTGGATGAAAAAGAGCGCACGGTAATGCTGACAGAGGATGGGCTTGTCCGGGTTCAGGACTTCATGGGGATGAACATGTTCGATGAGGAGAACCTCACGCTTCCTCATCATGTCAAACAAGCCTTGGTCGCGCATAGTCTGTACCACCGGGATCAGGAATACATTGTCAAGGATGGCGAGGTGATTATCGTCGATGAGTTCACCGGCCGCCTCATGCCCGAACGACGGTACAGCGATGGCCTCCACCAGGCCCTGGAAG
>JAKPRU010000965.1 GCA_029557025.1 Candidatus Omnitrophota bacterium
GGCTTTATCGGGGTTCCGGCAAGACAGCGCCGGCAACAGGAACTGCTGACAGAGGCCATTTTCCAGCAGCTTGCCGCCATCTATGGAGAGGACGCCGCGCGCCCCGCACAATTCTTTTATCAGGATTGGGCGCGCGAACCATTTACGGCAACGGAGTATGATCAACCGCCCATGTATGAACATCCGCTGTATTCGCCGCCTGCAGGTCAATGTTCGATCTGGGATGGCGCCGTCCGCTTTGCCGGTACGGAGACCGCAGAGGAGCATGGCGGCTATCTGGAAGGAGCTTTGGGATCTGCGGAAAGGGCCGTAACCGGATAGCGCGCAGCGGGTCCGCTCTGTCTGCTTCCATGAAGAGACTGCAGATCCTGGTGCTGTGAGGCCGCGGGCTGCAATCCTCCCGACTTCTTCCCGACAGGAGAATCCAGGAATTTATGATGTTGAACACAGGGCCGGAATGGGCCCGATTTGAATTCATGGATCGGACCCATCGGTAGAGAATTCTATCACTCATAATGGCATAGAGAAGATGAGAACATATCTGGAATGCATCCCGTGTTTTTTCAAGCAGGCGCTCTTCGCCGCCAGGGCGGCAACATCCGACGAAAACAGGATCAAGCAAGTGATGGATCGGCTCGGAGGATTCCTTCCGGACATTCCTTTGAGCAGCCCGCCTCCCGAGATTGCGCGATGGGTGTACGGGGCGGTTCAGGAGATCACGGGAGTGCCGGATCCCTTCAAAACACATAAGGAGCGGAGTATCCGAACCGCCCTCCAACTCTATCCGAAACTGAAATCGGCCATTCAGAATTCCGGGGATCCGCTTCGAACCGCAGCCGGAATTGCCATCGCGGGCAACGTGATCGATTTTGGAGCCCACCAGCGATTTGATCTCGAAGGAGAGTTGGCTAAGGTATTGGCAAACATGGAGCTGGCTATCGATCACTATGACTCCTTCCGGCAGAGCCTTGAGCGTGCGAAAACTGTGCTCTATTTGGGAGACAACTCCGGGGAAACGGTCTGCGACAGACTGCTTATAGAGACTCTGCGGAAAG
>JAKPRU010000976.1 GCA_029557025.1 Candidatus Omnitrophota bacterium
CCCCACCACCATGGAGGCGGACCCTTGGGTCCGTCTCCCATCCATCCACCACAACAAAAAGGATCAATCATGGTTTCCCCAATCGAAAACGAACTCCGAGCCGGATACCCGCTGCTCTACATCCATACCCACGAACCACACGCCGTTTACCGCAAACTCCAAACCGACATCAAATCCTTCTCCGAATGGAACAACATCACGGGCTTTACCGCCTACCCCAACACAACGGAAATTCACAACACCAACACCGCTCCAAACGCCTTCTTGGAATGGCTCTCAATCAAGACGAACCACGTCCTGCTGGCCCACAATCTTCACTTTTATCTGCAAGACCCGGAAATCATCCAATCCATCATCCTGGGAACGGCAATCTGGAAACGCCAGGGAAACACCCTCGCCGTCGTTTCCCCCGTCATTTCCATTCCACCGGAACTCGACAAGTTTTTCCACCTCGTCGCCATCCCGCTGCCGGACGAAGACCAACTGACCACAATCCAGAGAAACCTGGCCCGCTCCTACAACATTCCCCTCAACAACAATGCGGTGAAAGCCGCAATGGGTCTTACGGAATTTGAAGCGGAAACCGCATTTGCCCTAAGCCTGGTCAAGTCCTCCTGTTTTGATCCGAACGTCATCATCGACATAAAAGCTCAAATGATCCGCAAGTCGGGAAAAATGCAGTTCTGGCCTCCTGTTCCCATAGAACACGTAGGCGGACTCGACTTGCTCAAGTCCTGGCTCAACGCACGCCGAGAAGCCCTGCTCCCGGCCTCGACCACAAAGTACAAACCCAAGGGAATTCTTATCGTGGGCGTTCCCGGGACCGGAAAAAGTCTCATAAGCAAAGCGACCGCAAGCATATTCCAACGCCCGCTCCTCAACCTGAACCTTTCCGCCCTCAAGGGCAGTCTCGTCGGCCAAAGCGAGCAAAACATTCTGGATGCTTGCAGGCTCATCAAAGCCTTCGGCCCATGCGTCGTCTGGTGCGACGAGATCGAAAAAGCCCTCGGCTCGGCAAAATCCAGCCATGCAACCGGGGACACCTCAGGCTCCAT
>JAKPRU010000989.1 GCA_029557025.1 Candidatus Omnitrophota bacterium
CGCGTCTACAGCTCGGCGCACAATATCCTCAATCGACAATGGTTCCTCGAACGTCCCGATCCAGAGGCACTGGCGCGGGTCCCGAAATCCCCGCAACTCGTACAGGTCATACGCCGGTTCCTCGTAGGGATGTGCGTTCCACAGCGCGGAAATCACATCCGCCAGACGCGGAATCGGACACAGCATCTCCAATCGTTCCTCCGGCACGAATTCTAACTTTCCTCGCTCACCGATTGTCGGATTCGACTGTTCGGACCCTCGGAAACTCCCCTCACCCGATGAATGGAACGAACAGAGATCGTATTCCCCGATTCTTCCCGCTCCCGCTTGGGCCATCGCAAGCCGTACACTGTCTGCATATTCTTTGGGTACAAACGTGACAATTTTGACCTGCCCCGACTGGGGTTTAGGCAATACCGGGTGTGGTTCCGACAACCCCAGACGTTCCACCAGTAAGGCCGATGGCCCGCGCGGATGCGCGTTTAAACCGGACCCTGCCGCGTAGACCGCAATCCCTGTATGAAGCAGCAACCGAAGCAGGTCCGGCCAGGGCGAATACACATTCTCGGTGATCTTCCATCGGTCCGGCAATGGACGGGAGATCACCATGAAATCCACACCGCTTCGTTCCGCCTGCCGAAGAATCTCGCGGGTCACCCGATATACCGGCCAGACCAGTTTCACTGGGCGATCCGGGTCTCCGCATTGAAGTCTCCCGGAGTCCCGCGATTCGTCGCACGCGGATGGAATCGCACCATCCAGAAAATCGGTTATTCGGCGGACAGTCAAATCGCTTGGGTCCATCAGAGCCTCCATCAGGTCAGACTGATTCTCTTGTACTCCAATCCGTTCGCGACGAGGGGGTAGGGAAGATCACCCAGGACCGGCCAGCGTGGTGGAAGATCATCCACCTCGCCGATCCGCTGAAACCATTCCAGCTTCCTCATTCCCTCGATCCATTCATCCCATCCTTGCGCGGGAAGAAACACGATCCGGCTTCCGTCCTCCTGCTCACGAAACAGGTACGCCTGGAGAACCTCATGTCCCTCCAGAAAAGTCCCAATCTTCGTTCCGAACGGGCAGTCCAATGTTACCTCCAGGTAAGTCGGCCGTGGTGTGGCGAGACGTTCCCGATTCTGCATCAGGATACCGCCCACGCTGTACGGAAGGTTTCGGCGATAGAGATACGCACGGTATTTCGGATAACGCTCCGTGAATAGGCCGATCAGATAGCTCCGTGACCCGCATTCCGAGGCGCGAGACAACTCATCCAGTCGCCAAACCGTTTTCTCCCTTTTCAGGAAGCGCTTTGCCGGATGCTCCACAATCCATCGCGCCACCATGGGAAGCACAAGCAGCGGCAGGGAACATACCGCCGCCAGCGCCACGGGAACCCAGGCCCCGTAATGTACCGACACCACCGTCAGGCAGTACAATGCCCAACCCGCATACCCCAGCCGGCCGTAACTGCAGCGCGATGCGCTTGCTTTCCGCTCGAGTATCTCGGAGAGGGTATTGATCAAATACCAACTGAATGGAACCAGCGCCGTAATCAGCAATAACTCACATGTCGACTCGGACAGAGGCAGCCGCCCCACTGATTCCCGGCCCATGACCGAAACGGCTGCCGCCACCGCTGCCGCCACAAGAAGGATCGTCTTCAGGCTTGGCATCATCATGACTTGCTTTGTGTCTGCGTTCGTTCGGTGTTTTGGGCCGGGGCCTCTTCTCCCGCAAGAAACCTCAGAATCTCTTGCTTTTCCTCCTCCGTAGGCGCTTCCTTGGAAAAGCAGGCTCGGAACAGGGCCGGACTGTTGTTACGAAAATAAGTCCGAAGGACATAGCGGACCGCGTGATACGCCGCGCGTTCACGGCTGATCCGTGCTTCGTAGTAATATATTCGACCCGCAATAGAGTGTTTGAGCGCCCCCTTCTTCTCCAGAAATCGCACCATTGTCGCCACCGAGGTATAGGCCCCGGCACGTGTGCCGCCGAGGTGATTGCGGATATCGTTGATTGATGCTTTCCGGAGATCCCAGACGGCGTTCATTATGGAAATCTCTCTCTCCGAGAATATCTTGGATCGTTGACGAGGCATATCTTATCGGTCCTTTTTGGCTGAAACTGAGAACCAGTTTACCATGTCCTCCGCGAATCGGAATCGCCAATTTGACCACTTTCCCCGCCGCAATCCGCAATCCCCCTTCTTCAATTCTTAATTCTTCCTACTGCTCCCCTTTGTCCCATGCTATATTATTTTTCCTCTTCAATTCAGGACCCCAGAGGAACTTTCTTTATGCCCAAAACCAAGAAAACGAAAAAAAACCGCGGATATCGCTCCAAAACGAGAATCACCTTATATCGGGAGTTGGATCGCCAGCTTGTCGATTTTTTCATGCGCAGCGGAAACACGCAGGCTCGCCGCGCAATGCAGGCCCGTTTCCTGGATGTGTATGACCCGACAGGCGCGACCACTTCCGTCTCCGCTGAACTGTACCCCTTTTTTGTGGAGTGGGCGCTTTATGACAATGGCGAGCTGGTTGGTGGACCGAGCCTGATTAAGGATTTCGCAATGAGCCGTTCCGATCTGGATGAGGAAACAGTGGCGCGCATCCACCGCCTGTTGTCCGAGTATCGTTTCGGCTTTTTTGTGGTGACCGCAATTGAGGGGGATAGTACAGTTGTTGTGCAGGAGTTGGGAGCCGAACAGCCCGGCGGATATCGGGTCCATCTTTTGGGTGCCAGAATCCCGGAGGAAGGGGAAATCCTGCTCACCCGTCTCATTCCATGGAATGATGAATGGCTGTCCGTATCCGGCTATGTCGAACTCGGAAATCGCAGCAACCACCGCCTCGCAGGAGACCTCCGCGAATTGCGCCAGAAATACGAGCCGCACGAATGGCGGCTTTTCATGGCCTTTTTCCAGCCGAAACTCCTGTTTGCCCTGTTTCGAAATCGAAATATCGAGGCGCATATTCACACCCTGGCCCAGGCCCCCAAGTTCACCAGGAACCACGTCGAACTCGAGCAGGTTCGTTCTCTGGTGGACAAAAAAGACTTCCCTCGTGCCATCGCGCTCGCGGAAAAGGAGCTCAGGAGAAATCCTCAGAATCGGCAGATGCGCCTCTTATTGATCGCGGCCTGCCTGGCGAACGGACGACCATCGGATTCCATTGCACGATTCAAGGAATGGGTTCAACAGGAACAGGATCAAGTAAAATTGCGGCTCGGTTTTGCCGAAGAACTCGCATCGCGCGATCTCTTTCAGGAGGCGTTCGACATCCTGGAACCGGCTCTCGAGTCGTCCGAAACGCCGGC
>JAKPRU010000182.1 GCA_029557025.1 Candidatus Omnitrophota bacterium
GAGACAGTCGGGAAGAACACAGACCAAAGAAACCGACCGGAACAGGAATATCCGCAGGCACAAGAAATGAGTCGATTTCTAGGGCGGCGCAGGTGGGTCGGCAGAATCGTGTTTTTTCGGCCCGACCGACAAACGGAATTAGAGAGCAATAATAAAAAGGAGCGGCCTGCCTTTCGGCAGCAAATTGCTTCTTGATGATTTATACATCGGTTGAGAGCAACCTGCGGCGCGAACAGGCACGCGAGGGCACAGACCAGGAGGTGAGGTCAAATTCGGAAAGGTCCTTACAACAACGACAATTCGAAGAAGCCCAACAGGAGATCGTCAAGATTGTTCTGTGGCTGGAGGAGGCCGGGGGGAGATCAAACCTTCGGCAAGGAATCGGGTCTATCGGCAACAAGCCGGGAGTTTTCTTAATATCTTTGCCGAAAGAGGCGACAAATCGATCCTAATGGGAAAGGAACAACCCACAGATGCAGAATACAGGCAATTCCCTCGCTGAATCAGCTCTTCGCAAGAGAGGTGGAAATGGGAACGGCAACGGTTCTTCAAAATGCCTGGGGTCCGTTGCGAATATGGAGGAGTATGTCCAACCTGACTGGTGGCGGCGCATTTTTAATTCATTGTATATTAAGACGGATGCGGACCTGGTGGATGACAGCCAGATCACGAGTACCGAGATCGGATTTTTCACGAGCATCCTGGACTTGTCGCCGGAGGACCGGGTTCTGGACCTTTGCTGCGGCCAGGGTCGGCATTCGCTGGAGATGGCCCGGCGGGGATTCATGAATGTGGAAGGGTTGGACCGCTCGCACTATTTGATCCGGAAGGCGCGGCAGGACGCGAGAAAGATCGGCCTGACAACCCGGTTCCGGGAGGGCGACGCACGTAAGCTACCGTATCCATCGGATACTTTCGATGTCGTTATGATCCTGGGGAACAGTTTTGGTTTTTTCGAAACCGTTCAGGAAGATCTGAAAGTGCTGAGCGAAGTATTTCGCGTGTTGAAACCCTGGGGACGTGTTCTGATGGATGTAGCCGACGGTGAGTATCTGAAGGCGAACTTCGATCCGCGATCCTGGGAGTGGATCGATAAGGATCTTTTTGTATGTCGGGAGCGTTCGCTGTCGCTCGATGGGCAGCGGATTATCTCGCGAGAGGTGGTCACTCATATCAAAAAAGGTGTGATCGCGGATCATTTTTACGCGGAGCGACTTTATACACCGGGGTCTCTGGAAGAGTTGCTGAAAACCGTGGGATTCACGGATTTCGCATTGCATGGGTCTTATTCGCCGGACTCACGGCGGAACCAGGATCTCGGGATGATGAAACGGCGAATCATTCTGACCGCCGTTGTCAAGAAAGAGTGGACACCCAAAAAGCGGTCAAAAAAGGCTATTCGGAATGTAGCCGTGGTTACGGGGGATCCCCGCAAAATCGATATCCTGAAGCCGCAGAATGTCTTTGATGATGACGACTTTTATACACTCGACCAAATGAAGGGCGCGCTGCGTGAATTGAGCGACTATCGGTTCTACTACCTGGACAATCACGACACGCTTCTCAATGAGATGAGGAACCTGAAAGGGAAGGCTGATTTTGTTATGAATTTGTGCGATGAGGGTTTCTGCAATAATGCGCGGTATGAGCTCCATGTGCCTGCGCTGCTCGAAGTTCTGGGTATTCCGTATTCAGGGGCCGGTCCTCAATGCCTGGGGATCTGCTATGACAAGTCGTTGACACGCGGATTGGCGAAAGAGATGGATATCCCTGTTCCGGAAGCCTGGCTGGTAAAGCCGGAGGATACCAGTTCGGAGATTGCATTCGGATTTCCTGCGATTGTGAAACCCAACTTTGGGGATTCGAGCTTTGGGATTACGCAGAAGAGTATCGCGAACAACGCGGAAGACCTGGTGAATGCCATCACGGACATTCGGGAGAAATTCGGTTACGATAAGCCTGTTCTCGTTGAGGAATTCCTGACCGGCAAAGACCTGACTGTCGGGATTATCGGGAATCCGCCGGACTCTTACATGGTACTGCCGATTATTGAAGAGGACTATTCGGCGTTGCCGCCGAATCTTCCGAGGATCTGCGGCTACGAGGCGAAGTGGGACCCGAGTTCACCGTACGCACGGCTCCAGTCTATCCCGGCGAATCTTCCGGAAGAGACGGAGAAGTTCCTGATTGCGGCCTCATTGCGTCTGTTTGAGCGACTGGAATGTCGAGATTATGCGCGGTTGGATTGGCGTTTGAACGCGGAAGGGATTCCGAAGTTGCTGGAGGTGAACCCGAACCCGGGATGGTGCTGGGACGGGCATCTTGTGAAAATGGCGAAGCTGATCGGGATGTCCTATAAAGAGACATTAGGGGCGATTTTGCACGCAGCGGAACAGCGGCTTGGTTTGCAGCCATTATGAGAATGAGCAGGATGTTGGGGCGGGTCTCCATGATCCGCCCCTTCGGCATCCGGCCTGCCTGTGATTTCCCGGCCTTGCAGGACAACGACTGATGGCGCTGCACATCGGAATCGACGGGTCGTGTTTGACCGCAAAACGGGCGGGAATCGGGTTCTATCTCTCCCGCCTGTTGAAGGCCTTGGATTCGCTCCCCGGCAACGAACGATATACAGTTTATTCAAACAAAATCCTTCCTGACCTAGGGCTGTCTGGTCGATTCTCTTCGGATGTGATCCCCATTCCCAGCACCACATTGTGGGCGCAAACTCTATTACGGCTGCGATTGCACAGCCGGCCGGTCGATCTATTTCACACGGCTTCCATCGGGATGCCGCTATGGTACAGGGGAAAGGGAATTATTACGGTACACGATCTGGCATTCGCGCATTTCCCGGAACACAAGGATTGGGCAACTAAGTTACTGTGGAATTATACCGTTCCCAGACTGATACGCCAATCGACGCATGTCCTTGCAAATTCAGAGTTTACAAAGGCTGATATCATACGGACTCTAGGTATTGAGCCATCGAAAATTACTGCCACGCTGTTGGCTGCGGATCCCGTATTTGCGCCTATCGAAGGCCCGGACGAAATTCGCCGGTTTCGCAAGCAAAACAACCTGGAGCGGGATTACATCCTTTGTGTGGGCACACTGGAGCCAAGAAAGAATATCCCGTTCCTTCTGAGGGCATACGCTAATTGTGCGCGAAAGGGACACATTGATGGGGACCTCGTGCTTATCGGCAAGAAAGGATGGCTGTATGAGAATATTTTCGCGACGGAAAGGGAGTTGGGATTGGGAGACCGCATTCGGTTTATCGGCTACGTGGAGAGCAATGAGGAACTGCGTCGATATTATTGCGGGAGTCGGTTCTTTGTGTTCCCTTCCCTGTTCGAGGGATTCGGATTTCCGCCGCTGGAGGCGATGAGTTGTGGGACACCAGTGATTTGTTCGGATCGCGGGTCTTTGCCGGAAGTGGTCGGGGATGGAGGATTGCTGCTGGACCCGTGCGATTCATCCGCTTGGGAGAATCGAATGACCGAATGGTGGAACCAGGGGGATTTGACAGAATGGCGAGAAAAGGCGCTGGCCCGGGCGGGGCAATTTTCCTGGAAAAGAACTGCGGAGCAGACGTTGGAGGTGTATAGGGGAATTGGGGGAAAATAAGAACCAACAAATAGGACGTATAGGACCGATACGACATGTTATATAGGAACATATCCAGTCCAATGTGGAAAGCGCCGGGACGTTGCCGCCCCGGCGCTTTCTATGGTAACCCTAGCCTCAAGCCTGGTGCGGAAACAGGAAAGAGAGGTCGATGTCCGCTTAGCGGGCACCGGCTTCTCTTTCACAGTGAGCATGAGGCCAGTTCGCGTAACTTATGGAAAATGAACAGATCAGGCAATTGCCACCGCCTTGTCTGCACATTGTGAAACAAAGCGAATCTCATGGAGAGTCTCATCAAAGCAAGACGGACAGTACGTATGAGTAACCATCTCTGTCCGTAGGGTACGCGAATTTGGCTTGAGCCACTTGTCGCCACTTTTCACCTTGTGGCATTTGCAGCATTGGATCGTCATCACTTAACCTCCCTCGTATATCGAGCGAAATGAAATCAGTTACAAATCAGGTATCGTCAGAAAAGCGGCAGAGCTGAAGAGAAATGAACGGAGATAGCCCGTTTTCGTTGGGGGGATAGGACGGAAATCTCCACATCCCGCGATTATCAAGGAATATCATGCGATAATATAATTCTGTGATTATTTATGAATTGAGTATTCGAAAATGAATCGAGGACATAGTTGAAGATGAGTCGTTCTACACCCAAGCAGGGAGACCCTACACACCCTTATCGAACCCACACATGCGGAGAGCTTCGGCTGAAGAATGAGAATCAGAATATAACACTTTCCGGTTGGGTTCACAGGAAACGGGATCACGGACAGTTGATTTTCATTGATTTGCGGGATCATTTTGGGATCACCCAGATCGTGTTTCATTTCGACCGGAACAGGGAGAATTTCCATATTGCGCAGGAGGTTCGTGTGGAGAGTGTCCTTACCATAAAGGGCATGGTAATGCGTCGAAGCGATGAAACAGTCAATCCCGCGCTGCCGACGGGGGAGGTGGAGGTCTGGGTGGAGTTTGTGCAGGTGGAATCTGCTGCCCAGCAGGTTCCCTTCTCCATTGCCGATGAAGAGAAAACCAATGAGGAACTGCGTTTGATCTGGCGATTCCTGGACCTTCGGCGAGAGCGTCTGCACCGGAACATCGTATACCGGGACAAGGTAATCCGGTATATCCGGGACTACATGCACCGTCGGGGATTCCTGGAAATCCAGACCCCGATTCTGGCAAACAGTTCGCCGGAGGGCGCAAGGGATTTCCTGGTACCGAGCCGGCTGAATCCGGGGAAGTTCTATGCGCTTCCGCAAGCGCCCCAGCAGTTCAAACAATTGTTGATGGTGTCCGGTTTCGACCGATATTTTCAAATTGCTCCGTGTTTTCGGGATGAGGATGCTCGCGCGGACCGGTCACCGGGTGAGTTCTATCAATTGGATTTGGAGATGTCGTTCTGCACACAGGAGGATGTTTTTGATGTGGTGGAGGGACTTTTTACGGAGATGACACCGGCGATTTCCGAGAAGAATATCCAGGAGAGTCCGTTCCCCCGATTCACCTATCGCGAGGTGATGGATCGGTACGGATCGGATAAGCCGGATATTCGGTTTGATCTGGAAATCCGGGATGTTTCGGACATTTTTCGGGAATGCCAATTGAATATTTTTGCGAAGACGGTGAAGAGCGGGGGCGCGATCAAGGCGATCCGGTTGCCCGGGGGAGTTAAGGAAAGTCGATCCTGGTATGACGGCATGGAGGATTTTGCGCGAAGCAAAGGGGCGAAAGGACTTGCGTATCTGCTGTTTCGAGGGGATCGCATCGACGGTCCGATTGCCAAGTTCCTCTCCGAAAAAGAACGAGAGGGACTGATCGAGCGCTTGGGTGTGAAGACAGGTGACTCGGTTTTTTTCAGTGCGGGGAAATGGTCGGAGACGTGCGCCCTGATGGGCGATGTTCGCCTGCGACTCGCGCGACATCTCGAATTGCTGAAGGGAAAAGAGAATACGCTAGCGTTCTGCTGGATTGTCGACTTTCCGATGTTCGAGTACAACGAAGAAGAGAAAAAGATCGATTTTTCGCACAATCCTTTTTCGATGCCGCAGGGAGGATTGGAGGTGCTGGAAACGCAAGATCCGCTGGACATCGTGGCCTTTCAGTATGATATTGTCTGCAATGGGATTGAACTTTCCTCCGGTGCGATCCGAAACCATCGCCCGGATGTTATGTACAAGGCGTTTTCGATTGCCGGGTACAGCAAGGAGGAAGTGGACGCGAAGTTCGGGCACATGATCCGCGCGTTTTCATACGGAGCGCCGCCTCACGGCGGGATTGCGCCTGGGGTGGACCGGATTGTGATGATTTACGCCGATGAAAACAACCTGCGGGAAATTACCGCGTTCCCGAAGAATCAGCGCGCCCAGGATCTCTGTTCCGGGGCGCCCAGTACGGTCAGCCAACGACAGCTGGATGAGCTTTATATTCAGTTGAATTTGCCGAAGGAGGGATGATGAAAGGCTGGTATAATCCTCACCCCCCGGCCCCCTCTCCAAGGATGACGCTCCGGCAAAAAGTCGGTGGGGGAGTGTGGGAAGGAAATTATAGAGGGAATGGAGAGAAAAGGAGGGGGAAGAGGGTGGGAAGGGGTTGATTGTTGGAGGGGTGTATGTTATATTAAG
>JAKPRU010000995.1 GCA_029557025.1 Candidatus Omnitrophota bacterium
CGACGGAAATAAATCCCGTCTACCCGGCCCTGTCGGCAGGAATACAACAACGGGCCCAGCCAAAACAGTGCGGCAATCGGGTAGCGGACACCGTTTGCTGTCCAGGCATCCATTTCGTGAATAAACGAACGCAGGAACAAAGGAACCGTCGCCCAGCACAAAAGCGACGCCAGCAGCGCCCCGGAACCGGCGGCATCCCACCGAATCCGCTCTGAAGGATTCACCGAAGACTCCCTGCTCACATGATGATCATCCACTTTCACTCAGAAGGGGTTCTCTTAAACAATGCGTGTTTGTCATGGCCTGTTGACACGCGGATTACATCGTAGTCACCACAGGGCAGGCAGGCAACGGAGGCGGCTCACACTCTTTGCCTTGCCGAGAAATACGGCTTTGTGTAAGCTAAGTGGAAACAATATGATGCGTGAATCCCGGAGGCGCACAATGGAAAAAATGGCCGAAACCGATCATCCGGTGATGGATGTGATTCAACGTCGATGGAGTCCTCGGGCGATTTCCCACCGCCCGGTGGAGCCGGAGAAGCTGCGGAGTATTTTCGAGGCCGCACGGTGGGCGCCGTCCTGTTACAACAACCAGTCCTGGAGGTTCCTGGTTGCCACGCGGGATGACCCGGCGGAATATGAGCGGATGCTGGGGTGCCTGGTGGAACAGAATATCCGCTGGGCACGACTTGCGCCTGTCCTCATGATTTGTGTCGTTCCTCTCAACATGGAGTTCGACGGAAAACCGAACCGTCATGCGTTTTTCGATGCCGGATTGGCCTCTGAAAATATGATCCTTCAGGCGGTGGATTTGGGATTGTGCATACACCCCATGGCGGGCTTCTCCCCTGACCGGGCGCGGGAAATCTATCACATCCCGGAAGGATTCGAGCCGATCACCGCGCTTGCTGTCGGCTATCCGGGGGACCCCGAATCGCTGCCCGACGATCTCAAGGAGGCGGAATATGCACCGCGCACACGCAGGCCGATTCGCGAGTTCGTATTCACTGGGGATTGGGGGCAGACAGCTCCGGTGGTGCAGGAATAGAATTCAACTTGTACTGACGGTTCATCTACGATTCTCGATCCGGTCTCTTACAAGAGACCAGGGAGAGCCTGCGTCCGGAGTTTTGTGATAGGCATCCAGCCTCCGATCGATCTCCAATTTTTCCTCGTCAGTGAGATCGACGCATTCGGGAACTTGGGCGATACTATCCCAAATATCCTGAGCGAGTTGGAAGCGCTCCGAGACGGTAAGGCGGAGAATATCCTTTTCTGCAAACATGTCCGGCGTCCTCCATCAAGTGCATGATACCTTTACACGAGGGATTCTTCTACCCGGAACACCTGATTATCACAATCTATCCTCACTTCAAATAACCTCTCCATTTCATGCGAGGAAGTATGAAACAAGGGATCATCGGTGATCCTCCCCCTCGACCCGGGCCAGTAGTTCCCCGATGTTGTCCAGGTTCATGCCGGGTTTCAGGCCCATTTTGCGGGGTCAATTTCCGCTGTGCTTACGTTGCTCATCGCGCTTGGCAATGCGAGCACGGGTCATACGTTCACGCAGACCGCCCTGCTCCAGGAAATCCTTTTCTAATCGCCTGATCTGCTGATCGAGAAGATAGTTGGCCTGGTGAATCAGGCAAATGACAATATTCGCTACAATCTCCGGTGGGCGACTCTCAAGGAAGGATTTATAGGTCTCATAGGACACATGTGACCCATAACCCATTTTCCTGACATAGAGCGCTTCCTTACTGTTTTTCTCCCACAGATTCAAACCCCGAACGCGGAGGAAATCACGGTAATCTGCAAGCAGTTCCTCAAGGCTGGCGCGAGCCACGTTCATCAGCTTGATTTCTGCTTCCTTGGAAGTGCCGGAAACCTGGCTTCCTTCGATGATGTTTTGCTTTCCGGAACGGGCAGCCTGGATCATCTGATCGCGGGTGCGGTCGCGATGATCGAGAAACCGGTTACAGAAACAGAAAGTGGCGTCATAAATGATTTCCGCCTTCTGGTAGGAAAGCAGATTCTCATAGCCTCCATGAGGAGGAATGAACCCTCTGGACATAGTCGCATCCTGTAGAACCATCAACCGAAGATCCCTGTTCCTGTCACACTTCCGTCCTGAAGATCGGCTCCAGACCGATGGACCGGCGTTGAATGTCCGCCTGTTCCTCGGCGGCTAGCGGTGCGAATCGTTCCGCGATTTCCAGGGCGCGGAAAAACAGATCCGCGTGGCCCGGTGGAACCGCTGCCGTGATATTGTGCGACAGGGTCCAACGCAACGCCAATTCCTGCTCCACCGGATCGGTGATCGGCTCGTACCAGCATTTTGGATACTCCGTACTGTCCGGCTTGTCCTTGGGACGTTTACAACGCGCCAGGGCTTTGAGTGCAAGACAGGCTACTCCTTTCTCTTCTGCCTTCCGAAGGATTCTCGATCCGAAATGCCCTTGATAATACGCAACGTAGTTCAGCGGAAACAATACGCTATCGAAATCGAAAGCATCCATTACCCGTTCCGCCGCCTCCTCGGAATGCATCGAGAATCCGATGTACCGGATCAGCCCCTTTTCCCTCGCGTCGACAAACGCTTCCAGGGCGCCGTTCGGCCCTGTCACACGCTCCACATCCTCGGAGGTTGCCAGCCCATGGAGTTGATACAGATCGATATGGTCTGTGCGGAGGACTTTCAGCGAGTTGTGTAGCTCTTTCACTGCGCCGTCTTTGCCGCGTTCCAAAGTCTTACAGGCCAGGAATACTTCCTTTCGATAAGGCTCCAGGGCAGGCCCCAGCCGGTCCTGTGCGTTGCCATAGCTGGGGGCGACATCGAAATAGTTCACGCCCCGCTCCACGGCCTGTGCAACCCACCGATTTGCATCGGATACCTCTTCATTCGCGACAATAATCCCGCCGAATCCAATAAGAGAAAGTTTCTCTCCGGTCCGCCCCAAAGGACGTTTCTTTAATTTTCCGGTCATTGTGTTGCACCTCATCGGTCTCTGTGGAGAACTGCAATCGACCAGACCGGTTGCCGATCCAAGTAAAGGAATCGCAGCGCTTTGAAGAAATGCCCGGCGTTTCATCGGTTACATCCTCGCCAGAATCGTTTGTAGTTTTTCGATATATCGCGGTACATCGGTAATCGGATCCTTGGCGCCTTCGTATTCCAGCGCGACATACCCGCGATAGCCGCCATCGGCCAGGATTCCCAGAATGCGTTGGAAATCCGCTTCGATTTTTTCGCCTCCCTGCGGTTGAATATGAATTTTTACCTGAACCGTCATGGTGTACGGGACCATCCTCGCCATTTCCGCGTATGGATCGGCAGACCGAAAATTGCCCGTATCCAGGTTTACTCCGAACCAGTCCGAATCGACTTTCTCTACAATGGCCAGCATACCGTCGGCATCGGGGACAATACCACCATGATTTTCCAGCGCAAGAAAGACTCCTCGTGTTGCCGCATACGCGCAGGCCTCTTGTATGGCCTCGATGGCGTTCTTCCGTGCCTGTTCCAAAGTCATGTCCGAACCCTTGGGGATACTGCCGGCGAAGATTCGGATGGATGGCGCTCCCAGAAGAGCCGCATGGTCGATCCAATTCTTTACGTGTTGAATTTCTTTCTCCCGTTCGGGACCGGGATTGTAAGTAAATGTATTGCCCACGGCGGTTCCGGAAATGTCTAATCCCAGCAGAAAGGCACGCCGTTTGTAGTCGATGATCCATTCATTGGTGAGGGGATCCGGGAAATAGTAGGAGGTCGGTTCTGCGCCATCCAGCCCCATTGTTGCACAGACCTCCAGGAAATCATACATAGTCATTACTCCAGTTTTGAAATGGTCCCGATAGGAATAGGCGGCGCAGCTGAGTTTCATGCGCGCGCCTTTCACCCCACGTTGAATGGGCGCTATGGCCTGGGCTGTTTGTGAAGTCACCCCAAGCGCGGAAGCTCCCAATGTCGCGGCGATACTGCTCTGAATGAACTCTCTGCGGGAAAATGAAAATAGCATGGTCGATTCCTTTCCTCTGCTCTCAATTTGTTCGGCCTTTCAGACTGATTCTATATTACACCTGCCCGGTTGTGCAACGAAGATGAATGGAGAAAAGGGAGGGGAGAATCGGTGGCTATGATGAGGACCTTGCCGTTGACCCGAGCCGGGGCCGGTGAGAGACTCATTTGACTTGATTCCATTGGGAATGGGACGAATCGGTCAATTAGAGCATTTCAAGTTGCAAATGGAGGTTTATTCAAATGCGCAGCGATGTGATGAAACTCGGCCCGGAAAAAGGGCCTCATCGGTCTCTCTGGATGGCGACAGGATTGGCCCGAAAAGATCTCGACAAGCCCATTATCGGGATTGCGAATTCATACAATGAGATCATCCCCGGTCATGTGGATCTGAATAAGATCTCGGCGGCGGTCAAGCGTGGGGTGCTGATAGCCGGTGGGACACCGGTCGAGTTCGGGACGATTGGGGTTTGCGATGGGATCGCGATGAACCACATGGGGATGCGGTATTCGCTGGTGAGCCGCGAGGTGATCGCCGATTCCGTGGAGATTATGGCCCAGGGCCATCCGTTCGATGGGATTGTCCTTGTGTCGAACTGCGACAAGATTACACCGGGGATGCTTATGGCCGCGCTGCGCCTGGATATCCCGGCCATCCTGATTACCGGAGGGCCGATGCTGGTGGGATTTGACCTGGGTCTGTTCCGAGGCAAGTATCCAGGGATGGGGGATACTGTCATTGACCTGAACTCCCTGTTCGGGCGCATCGCACCGGTGAAATCAGGCAAGATACCGGAAGACGTGTTTGAGGAGAGCTGCCGGTCGGCCTGTCCCGGCGCCGGTTCCTGTGCCGGTATGTTCACGGCGAACACAATGAGCTGTCTCTCCGAGGTTCTGGGGATTGCCCTACCCGGAAACGGAACGATTCCGGCTGTCTATGCCGACCGTATTCGTCTCGCTCAGGTTGCCGGAGAGCAGATCATGGAACTTGTGAAGAAGGCGATTACTCCCAGGCAGATCATAACGCGCAAAGCCTTTGAAAATGCCATTGCGCTGGATATGGCATTCGGCGGCTCCACAAATACCGCTTTGCACCTTCCCGCGCTGGCCTATGAGGCCGGTTTGTCTCTCCCTCTGTCGGAATTCAACACGATTAGTGCCCAGACTCCACATATCTGCAATATGGCGCCGGGCGGCCCCTGGCATCTGGAAGACCTTCATCGGGTCGGCGGTGTCTCGGTGATTCTCAAGGAATTGATGAAGGGAAAGCTCCTCGATGGCGGCACATTAACAGTCACCGGAAAGACTCTGGCGGAGAACTTGGCATCCGCACCCGACTGCGATGGAACCGTGGTGTGCAGCCTGGACAAGCCGGTTCATGCAACCGGGGGGTTGTGCTGCCTGTACGGCAATCTTGCTCCCGATGGGAGTATTGTGAAAGCCTCTGCCGTATTGCCCGAAATGCTGAAACATTCCGGTCCCGCGCGGATATTCAATTCCGAAAGCGAAGCATGTGATGCGATGCTGGGCAACCGAATCAAGGCCGGCGATGTAGTGGTGATTCGCTATGAAGGTCCCAAGGGCGGCCCCGGAATGCCCGAAATGCTTACCCCGACATCCGTTGTGAAGGGAATGGGAATGGCCGATAAGGTTGCTCTGATTACCGACGGGCGGTTCTCCGGCGCAACAACGGGCGCCTCCGTCGGGCATATCTCCCCCGAAGCCATGGAAGGCGGACCGATCGGTCTTCTTGAAGAAGGGGACATTATTGATATCGACATCCCCAGCCGGTCGCTCAATGTTCGGCTTTCGGAGGAAGAAATGCAGCAACGAAGGGCGGCCTGGAAACGCCCCGAAGCCAAGATCAAAGTCGGCGTCATGGTGCGGTATGCCGAGGCTGTTTCCTCCGCAGCCGATGGCGCCGTGCTGAAACAGAGAGGCTGACAGGGTGTAGCCAAACAGCGGCTGCTGAGAAAGCTGCCGTCTTGGAATGAGATTTCTCCCTTCGGTCGAAATGACAGGCTTATTGTCATTCCGAACGAATGTGAGGAATCTCGCCCTTCGACAGGCACGGAGGCCTGTCCCACCAGTAGGCCAGGCGTCTCTGCCTGGCAGTTACCCAGTGGGTCAGGCGTCTCTGCCTGGCAGTTACCGGGAATCATCCTTTCTTTTTCCAGTCACCGGCTCCGCCGGAGTTGCGCTCGCGAGAAAGTGGTACTCAGCGGATGTCGAGGAGTCCTGTTATATCCGGTCAACCCCCACCTGACCTCCC
>JAKPRU010000999.1 GCA_029557025.1 Candidatus Omnitrophota bacterium
ATTGGGTTTCCCCTTCATCCCACTTGCTGTCGGCAACAAGCACAAACCAGGGTTTCTCCCAATGCAGGAGATCGTTACTGAAACTCATCATGGTTGTGCGTCGCTGTCCGCTCCAGTTCGCGCCCGGGATGTAGGTCGAGACGGTCGCGACATAGATTCTGCGGATGGGGTCCCAGGAAAGGCCGGTAATATCATGGTCGTGCGGTATGATCACGCCCTCGGTGAGCGGACGCCAGTGAATCCCATCGGCGGAGACCAGCAGACGGAAGCCGCCATCCAGCCAGTAGCTATAGACATATCGGGCGGACGTATCGGGATGATCCGGTCCGCGATCCAGGACCGAGGAACCGAACTGGATTTCGGGTGTTTCGCAGATTCGTGTCGGGCGGATGAAATGAATGCCGTCCTCCGATTCCATGGTGGCCAGGTGTGAGCGGCCCGTGTTCTTGTCATCACGCCACGCGCCATACCAGATTCGGTATCGTCCCGTCTGTGGATCGCGGATCACACTCAGGTAAGGCTGGAAGCAGCGATCCTCCGGGCCGGTGACAATGGGATTGGGGATGGAGGAGTCCCGCTGCGGCTGGATCACAACGCGCTCGATATTGGCGCTTTGGGCGATGAGATAGTCATCAATGAGCAGGTGCGGACCGGGCTGTGCGGGCACGGGGAGGTTGGCTTTCGGGGCCGGTCCGGGGACGCTTTCATCCGGTCGATAGATGACCGAGCGATCCTCGCGGTCTGTTGACGCGGATGAGTTGTCATCCGCAGTTGCGGCACACGTTGTCAGCAGGAGGATCAGGAGAAGCGGGATTGGGCGGATTGTCATTTTTTGTCCTCGCTTATCAAGATGGGATTATCAGAACGCAAACGGGCGGAAACGGCAAGAGGGGGGAAGGGGGGAGAGGAGACAAGGAGTCTGAACCATGATTCGCAAGATTATGGGATGAGCGTGATGAAGAAGAAGGATGAGGAATTAAGACAATTCCTCAATCGGGCAAATCAAAGTTCAGATAATCGGGTTCTTTCGGGGATCTGTCTGCAACTCTTGATCTTTGAATGACTTGAGCGGAGGGGCAGGGGTTCGAACCCTGGGTGCAGTTTGATCCGCACGCCGGTTTAGCAAACCGGTGCCTTCAGCCTCTCGGCCACCCCTCCGATAAAGGCTGATTCGTTCCTCTATGTGAAAATAACCTATCGCATCGTTTGGATCGGAATCTCCGGCATCCCTATTGAATTTCCGGGTCAGTTCCTTGTTACCCCACCGGACACATTCACGCGGTGGGGGTGGGATTCGAACCCACGGTACGCAAGCGTACGCCGATTTTCAAGACCGGTGCATTCAGCCAACTCTGCCACCCCACCAGTCTTTCTTTATTGTATCGCCTGATCGGCGGTTCAACAACAGCAGATTTGTCGCTGAACAGGCTGTATTCTGCTACCATCCGGTCCGTGCAAAGTCAAGACAGGACGATGAGCAGACTCTGGGATAGAAGGGGTGGACAGGATGGACGAGGTGGACGGAAGGCTGAATACCTCCC
>JAKPRU010001003.1 GCA_029557025.1 Candidatus Omnitrophota bacterium
GAGGGAAGATAAGGGAGTGCTGTTCCCTCCGTGCATCCTGCCGGTGTTCGCGATTCAGAACGGAATATCGTCCATCCGTCCTGGGAAATCGAGGATGACGGAACTTTCATCGAAGTTTTCTCTCTCTGCACGAGCAGGGGGCACTCTCTCGTCACCCTCACGAGCGAGATTCTCGAAACGGGTATACTCCCGAATGAAATAGATGCCGAATTCACCGATAGGGCCATTGCGGTGCTTGCCGATAATGACGCTGTGCTTGTACTGAATGTGTTGCGCATTCTCATCCTGCATGTCGCCGTTGCCCTGGCCTTTCAGCGCTTCCCTGTGCAGAAACATCACCAAGTCCGCATCCTGTTCGATGGCGCCGGATTCCCGCAGGTCCGAAAGTCGCGGCTTATCGTTTCGCTGCTCAACGGCTCTGGATAATTGCGAGCAGGCGATGACCGGGATTCCCAGTTCGCGTCCCAATGCTTTCAGGGACCGCGAAATGTCCGCTACCTCCTGCTGTCGGCTTTCTTTGATCCGGTGACTCACCATCAACTGGATGTAATCCACGATGATCAGCGCCAGATCGGGATACTCGGCTTGGAGGCGGCGCGCACGAGAGAAGACATCGGTCGGTGTCAGGTTCGGTGTATCGTCAATGAACATCGGAAGGTCGTGCAGTTCGTCGGCTGTTGCCAGCAGTTTTGCGGCCTCGCTTCGACCGATCCGTCCTGCACGAAGTTTCTGCAAGTCGATTCGTGCCTGCGAACATAAGACGCGCTCGGCCAACTGCTCACAACTCATTTCGAGAGAAAACACCCCTACCGGCAATCCGGACCGGGCTACGTTCTCCGCGATATTCAGCACCAGCGAGGTTTTCCCAACCGAGGGGCGTGCTGCCAGGACAATCAGATCGGATTTCTGGAGTCCCCCTGTGAATGCATCCAGGTCCCGAAATCCTGTCGCCAGGCCGGTCAGTCCTCCTTTCCGCTCGAAAGCGAGGTCCACCTTGCGGACTGTCTCCGCCAACAGGTCCTGCAATCGAACAAACGAACGCCGCGAGCGTGTGCGCGACAGGTTAAACAAACTTTCCTCAGCCCACGCCAGGAGCGAGCCGACCTGTTCCGGGCCTTTTTGGGCTTTCTCTGATATCTCCGCGCACGCAAGGATTAATTTCCGACGAACCGAATGCTCCCGCACAATCTCCGCATGATGCCGGACATTTGCGGAAATCCCCACGGAATCGACCAATTCCGCCAGATATGCCGGGCCGCCGCATTCTCTCAAGTCTCCGGAGCGATTCAACAATTCCGCAAGGCCGGTCAAATCCACCGGGTGACCTGCTGCGGTCAGGTCGATGAGCGCGTGGAAGATTTTCCGGTGTGCGGGCGAATTAAAATCATCTGCCGTGATGATCTCCTGGGCGGCATAAATGGCCGCCTTGTCGCGGATCATCGCCCCAAGCACGGCTTTTTCGGCGGAATCGTTACACGGAAGAGCGTTTAAATTGGACATAAGCATTGCCTTTCTGGAAGATATAACCCTTTTGGGCGGGTCTTCGTCAAGGGATTGACGGCGGAAGATTGGAGGTATAATACTGAA
>JAKPRU010001009.1 GCA_029557025.1 Candidatus Omnitrophota bacterium
CTCCCCCGAAGATCGGGGGAAGTTAGGTGGGCGTTGATCGGATATCACGAGGCTCCCCGACATTCACTGAGTGTCACTGTTCAATCATCACTTTTCTAAGAGTGAATGCGAGGCATCTCAACAGATCCTGGGCAGCTGCTCCTCGGCGGGATTCATCAGGAATCGACCGCTTCCGTATGGATTCTTCAACACGATTCGTTCCGCCTGTGCCGCTGTAACTGTCCCGATCTCGGCAGCATCCCGCCCCAACGGGGATTGCTTTATTTCTTCCAGAATCGACTGGGAGGCCGCTCTGTCCGTGACCAGCAAAACTCTTCCCTCGGAGGCCAGGTAAAGCGGTTCGATTCCAAGCACTTCCGAGAAAGCGGAAACTTCCTTGCGAATCGGTAATTGGCTTTCGTAGATTTCCGCGCCCAGCGCGGTTCCATCAAATGCCTCATGCAACACAGCCGCAAGCCCGCCACGGGTGGGATCGCGCATAAACCGGATGCTGTCGGCGAAGCGTTCCAGCCGCTCGATCAGTGGCCACAGACAAGCACAATCGCTGACAAGCGCACCTTCCAGCCCGAATGACTCTCTCGCCGCCAGGATCGCGGCTCCATGTTCGCCGATCGTGCCGGAAACAAGAATGCGGTCTTCCTCCACAATGCGCTGCGGATGAAGATTCCAGGCACGAGATTGCACACCGATACCCGTTGTTGTCAGAAAGATCCGGTCTGCCTCTCCTTTGCGGACTACCTTCGTATCGCCGGTGACCACATGGACTCCGTTCTGCTCCGCCTCCAGTGCGATGGAACGCAGAATTCTCTCGAGAACCTCCAGCGGAAGTCCTTCCTCCAGGATCATTCCGAGCGCAACGGCAACCGGACAGGCTCCCACAACCGCCAAGTCGTTCAGTGTTCCGCATACCGCCAGCTTGCCGATATCGCCTCCGGGAAACTCAATCGGTTGGATGACAAAACCGTCCGTTGTGATGGCGATTTTCTGTCTGTCAGCAAGGGAAAGATCCATCAGGGCGGCGTCCAGTCCGTGTCCCGCCGAGGGTCCGAGAATCGGGAAAATTACATCCTGGAGTAACTCGCTTGTGGCCCGACCGCCGCTGCCGTGGGAAAGACGGATATTGGACATCATCTGGGTTTCCTTGATGCTCGATGATCCTTATTCTTTCCCTAAACGGCCGCGGAATAAAACGGTTCCCTGTGTCCGGCTTTGCTGTGCTTTGCCTGGATTTCAGGATAAGCTGGTATGGCGGCAAGATGGAAGACCCTCCCCCCATTTGGGTTTTCCAGAGGGCCGGCTGGGTGGCACAGGCTTCCAGCCTGTGAGATGTGCCTTAACCCTTTTGTGGGCCGACGGAAAAACAGGATGAACCCAACGACCCGTTTAAAAATCCTTGTCGTAGAAGATGACCGCCGGTATGCCGAGCGACTCCGGAAAAACCTGGAGCTCGAGGGATTTGCCGTCCATCTGGCCCCCGGCGCGGAGGAGGCCCTGGGTTGCCTCAGACGTGAGTCGTTCGACCTGATTCTTTCGGATGTGAGAATGCCCGGTATCAGCGGGCTGGAGTTCCTTAAGACGGTTAAGCATGTCTCCGAAGGGATCGACCCCGATACACCCTTTGTTCTTCTGACCTCTGTGGACAGCGTGCAGGTTGCGGTCGAGTGCCTGAAAGAGGGGGCAGCGGATTACATCACCAAGGATGCCGAGCGGGATGAGATCGTCCTGCGTATTCGCAAAGTCCTTGACGGTGCGCGACTTCGCCGCGAGAATGTGCATCTGCGACAGGAGTTGGTCAGCCGAAGCGAATTCGGGGAAATCGTCGCCGTTTCGCCCCAGATGTCCGCCATTCTGAAGGAACTGCGCGAACTCGCTGCCGCAGAGGCGAATGCCCTGATCACCGGCGAAACCGGCGTCGGCAAGGAGTTGGTTGCCCGGTTCCTTCACCAGCAGAGTCCGCGATCCGACAAACCTTTTGTCGATGTGAACTGCGCCGCGCTTCCCTCGGATAATATGTTCCAATCCGAGGTGTTCGGCCATGAACGAGGCGCCTTCACCGGCGCAACCTCCCGCAAACAGGGGCGACTGGAACTCGCAAACGGCGGTGTTCTGTTCCTGGATGAGGTCGGGGATATGCCGCTCGAAAGCCAGGGCAAGATCCTTCGCGCGCTCGATACCCAGAGTTTCGAACACCTTGGCGGAGAAAAGAAAATCTCCGTGGACCTTCTTGTTATCGCGGCAACCAACAAGGATCTTAAAACCGAGGTCAAGGAAGGCCGATTCCGAAAGGACCTCTTCTATCGCCTGGATGTTATGCACGTGCATATCCCGCCGTTGCGCGAACGCCCGATGGATATCGCACCCCTTGCCGAGTATTATCTGGATCAGTACGCCGCACGGTATCGTCGGCCCAAACCCTGTCTTTCGGAGGAGGCCGTGGATGTGCTTCTTCATTATGAGTGGGCCGGAAATGTGCGGGAACTGAAAAATCTTATGGAACGTCTGGTCATCCGTGGCGTTCCCGACGGAGAGATCAAACCGGGCGATCTTCGAAGGGAGGGTCTGATACTCTCCAAATCCGGGAGTGTCTCCCAGGAAACCGTTCCGCCCGTCCGAATTCCTTCCGAGGGAATCTCGCTGGATGAACTCGAACGCATGGCGATTATCCAGGCGCTCGAACAATGTGACTGGGTGCAGCGTGATGCAGCCAACTTGCTGGGTATCTCCGCAGACAGAATGAACGCCCGCGTGAAAAAGTATGGCCTTTCACACCCGTCATGGAGAACAAACCGTTGACAGGGAAGGGAACAGGAGGCTTCTCAGAGGTTGTATGGGACCTGTAAGACGTATTGGTGTAACCTGCATCGTCCATAATTTATGGTCGCGTTCTCATTTTTTTACGCAGAGCATTAAAGTTCTTGGAAAATCTGCCGATATCAGATAACGAATAAGTGGTGTTTTCAGGGCCGAGGGTCGGGGTTGATTCTGGTATCGACCGGAATTAACCTCAGCGATAGGGATCGGGCAGGGTCGAATGACTTGGCCCGACCGGAGAGAAAAAGATGGTTGACATTCGCAGCATAGGTAATTTGCCCCCACAGACACGTGTCACCGAGCGTACGGGCGCATCTTCTGTGGCGAGTTCGAGGAAGGCGACCGTAACGGAGTCCGCTCCCAGCAGCGACAGCGTTCAGATTTCGCAGGGAGCCAAAGAAGCCCAGATAGTCTCCCGCTTGGTTTCCGATGCCAAGAGCGTCCCGGACATTCGACCGGAGGTGGTTCAGAAGGCACGGGAAACCCTGGAGCGTGGCGGCTATGATGGTGTCGAGGTTTCACGGGAAGCCGCGCGGAACATTCTGGGACTTCTGTAGGGAATCTGCGAGGTACTGTGCCTGAGCGCAAGGGCGAG
>JAKPRU010001011.1 GCA_029557025.1 Candidatus Omnitrophota bacterium
GAACGCGGCGCGGCCTCGCTGCGTCAAAGTTTGACCGAGGTGTTCGGTGACCGACCACGGATCATGTTACTGGGCTTCCTTCGGGGGAAGAACATCCTGGGAATTGTCCGGCAGCTGGTCCGGCGGTCCGATACACTGATCTGCACAACCGCACCTTCGCCCCGGGCCGTCCCGGTTGATGAATTGCGCAATGTTCTGCTATGTTCCCCATTCCGGGCGAAACGGATGTATTGGATTGATGATCCCCTGGAAGCCCTGCAATGGGTGCGCAATGTTGTGGAAAAAGAATCGCTGCTGGTTGTGGCAGGGTCTCTGTATCTGGTCGGATTCTGCAGGGGAATCCTGATGAATAACACGCGGAGAGACTGAAGGGCGCTTGAGGAGCTGAAGATGAAGTGGATGACCTCACGTGAACGACTGATCGGCCTGTTGAATTGGGAGCCGATTGACCGGGTTCCGATTTCCTCTTACGAGATCAACCCGTGGGATCGGGAGAACTGGTATAGCCGGCAGCCATCCTACGCAAGGCTGTGCGAATATATCCGCTCTCATGCCGATTGCCTCTGGATGGTCGGAGCGCCGGGGATCAACAAGGCGGAATGCCCGGAAACCGTAACCGAGTGGCGGGACGGCAAAAGCGTGTATACCAAACGCATTGTCCATACCCCAAAGGGAGACCTTCAGACTGTCACGCGGGTAGATGATGACCTGCACACGACCTGGATAGTCGAGCATCCGTTCAAGAGCATCGGGGATGTGGATTGTTACCTTTCGATTCCCTGGGAATTCGGCGGATGTGACATGTCCGAGATCAAACGTGCCAAACGGGAGATCGGTGACAACGGCATTCTTTTGTGCGATATCTCCGATCCGATCTGTACACCGCCGGACCTGTTCGAATTCGGGAACTTTCTCATGGCGGTGTTTGAGCATCGCAACAAATTGCGGGAGTTGATGGATTTTCTTCAGGAGCGGATTCTGACGGAGCTGGAATATCAACTGCAGCAGGGAGCGGGACCGTTTTGGCGAATGTGCGGCCCGGAATACGCCACGCCACCGTATCTTCCACCGGAATTGTTCAAGGAATTGGTGGTGAACTATGATCGCCCGATCATTGATTTGATCCACCGGTATGGGGGCAAAGTGCGTCTCCATTGTCATGGAAGGATTTCGGAGGTTCTGGACTATTTTGTGGAGATGGGGGCCGATGCCACCGATCCCATCGAACCGCCACCGCAAGGCGACATTGAACTGGCAGAGGTGAAACGGCGGGTGGGCGACAAGATGATCCTGTTCGGCAATATGGAACTATGTTGGCTGGAGTATTGCACACCTCAAGAAATCGACGAACATGTTCGTGTGATGATGGAAAGCGCCAAGGAGGGTGGGGGATATGCCATCCTGCCGACTGCCGCACCGATTAACATTCCTCTGAAGAAGGAAACGGAACGCAATTATATCCAAATGATCGATTCGGCGCTGAAATACGGTCCGTATAAATAGTCCGGTTTCCGAACCGGGAAATAACCATATTATTTGGAAATCAGTCGGGTTGGACGTATACTGAAATCCGGTGTGAGATATGAAGTTCATAGACAATATGAAATCCGCGTTTCCCGGTGCCCGGTGAAATTCGGTCGGCTGCAAGGTTATCGGATTGCAGCAAGCGCGACATCGGCGGGGCCGGTGATTGGGTGAAGAAAGCGTGCTTTGCACCTTTCCCTGCCGGGCAGAGACCCGTCCGGCTCACTGGCACAATAATCACGGTGGGACAGTCCTTTGTGCCTGTCGTTGGCCGGAGAGGATGGGGAGGAGGGGCGTCGAACCGGCGAGAGTTGGATGGCCCATATAGAACAGGTGGATTTGACAGGGTCCGCCTGTTTCGTTCTCAAATCCATCGTGCTCCGGGTTTCCTAGCCCATTGGAGCGGAGGCCTGCAATGGGCGGTTTTGACATGGCTGTCGTTGCGGATTACTTCTGGTTTGCACTGTTTTCCGCGCTGATTGGAGTGGCGCTGTTCGCTCATCGACGGTCGGTTTTTCTGCACCCATGGCTTTTATTCCTTGGTCTGTCACTTTTATGGATTTATGGGTTGTCGAATGTGATCAATACGGTTCCTGCACTGCGGACCATTCCGATTTTGGGAACCGGAAACACTCATAACCTGCTGCATGATTTCGTTTTTCCCTTTTTCGGGAGCCTGGCATCGGTCGCAGCCCTGATCTGGGAAAGCGTGAGCCGATCGCATCATGTCAAAGATATCTCGACCCGCGTTCAGCAGCTGTTCAACAATATCATCGTGAATTCACCGGAAGCCGTTGTGGTCTATGATCGCCAGAATCGTGTGACTCTGTGGAACGACGAGGCGGAACGGCTTTTTGGTTATTCCCGCGAGGAGGTTCTCGGACGGGATGTCTGGGGTGATCTGGTGGCGCCGGAATTTCGAAGGAGGCAGATAAATGTATGGAGCTATTTAAGGTCGAAAGGCCCGATTGTGGATTATCCGACGCCGATGGTATCGCGGGACGAGAGACTGCTGGATTTGCGGGTTTCCGTATTTCCTGTTAAGGATGAGAAGGGAGAGATCATCGGACGTATCAGCATTTATCGCCGGGGAGATGAAGAGATGCAGTTAGCTTTCTGGGTCGGTTCTTTCCGGTCCAGTCTGGATGTCCGACGGGGTTTGCGGGAACTGTCCGGGCATTTTCGCACAATGGTTCCTCACGATGAGATGATTCTTTTTGCGCGGGACGAGATGGACGAGACTCTTCATCTCTATGTTTCCACGGAGACAATCGCCCATTTGGATTTGTTGCCCGTGTCTTCGTCACCGACCAGCTTTTTAACTCGGGCGTTGCACGGTGATATCAAATGGGTTGCGGAAAGCTCGGAGTTGTTGGACCCGGCCGAGCGGATGGTGTTTGAGACGGCGCGGATCAATTCCTGCGTTGCTGTGCCCTTGCGGGACAATAAGAGGTTTGTGGGAGTCCTGGCCTTGTTTGCCGGGAA
>JAKPRU010001030.1 GCA_029557025.1 Candidatus Omnitrophota bacterium
GAGGCTTTTTGACCCACAGATTTCTCAAGAGAACCTTATGTCAATAATGTGCTGGAAGACCGCCAAGGACGTGTTTGGGCCACCACCGACGGAGGCCTTAGCCTATATCATCCGGACAGGGACCGCGATCCGCCGGAAACCTATGTGATCGACCAAGGCCGGCCAGTCCAGGAAAACACGCAATCCGAAGACGTGTCGCCGGAGGGGAACCTGCGCATCGTGTTCACCGGCATGGATAAATGGAAATACACCGAGACGGACCGCCTGTTGTATTCCCACCGGATAGACACCCAGGATTGGACACCCTTTACATCGGAATCCTTCGCCTCCTTGACCGGCTTGCCGTACGGAGAACATGTGTTTCAAGTGCGGGCGATGGATCATAGCTGGAATGTGGATCCGACTCCGGCGGCCTGGAAGATCCGGATTGTCCCGCCTTGGTACAAGGACAACCGCTTTATTCTCCTTTTTTTGACTTGCTTGGGGATTATCGGCTGGCTGACATTTCTCCACGCGCGGCGTTACATCCTACAGGAATCGGTCATCCAAGCGCGAACCCGGGATTTGCATAGCGTGAACCAGGAGCTGCTTCGCTACCAGGAGCAGCTCCGCTCCATCGCCTCGCGGATGGCGATCGACGAAGAACGCAGCAAGCGGAATATCGCCCGCCAGATCCACGACCGCATCGGTCACAGTTTGGCCTTGTGTCAAATGCAGATCGAGTATCTGCAACGCGGTGATAATCCGCCGAACACGCGGATCCTGGAGGAAGTGCGGCAGACGGTGAAACAGATCATCGAGGACTCGCGGGAACTGACCATCGAGATCAGTCCTCCCATTTTATATGAACTGGGGCTGATGCGGACCTTGCAATGGTTGATTGAGCAACTCAACGAAAAGTACGGCATGAATTTTGTCCTGGTGGAAGACGGATTCCCTTCCGAATTCGGCATGGATGAACGCGGCATCGTATTCAACGCCATCAAGGCGCTCCTCTACAACGTCATTAAACATGCCCACACGCGATCCGCCCGTGTGTCACTATCCCGGTATGATGGGCTCGTCCAGGTCCAGGTGTCGGACGATGGGGTGGGATTCAGTCCCGAGGATCTCCAAAAGACCGTCCTGGAAAAGCAAAGTTTCGGCCTGTTCAGCGTGCGGGAACGGATCGAATATCTCGGGGGAACCTTTCAATGCGTATCCCGCGTCAATGGGGGAACCCAGGTGACGCTCACTCTGCCCTGGCCGGGGGAGGGAGGCCCGAATGGTGATCAAGATTCTACTCGCGGACGATCACAAGATTTTGCGCGAAAGCCTGCGGCAAATCTTGAATGAAGAACCGGGTCTGGAGGTGGTGGCGGAAGCCCAGGATGGCCGGGAAGCGATCGCCCTCGCGAAGGAAACGCGGCCGGATATCATCTTGATGGACATCACCATGCCGAATGTAAACGGGATCGAGGCGGCGCGCCGCATCCTGCGGGAAAGGCCGGAGGTGAAGATCCTGATTTTGTCCATGCATGCGATCAAGCCCTTCGTGGAAGACGCGTTCCGGTCCGGCATCCATGGGTACTTGTTGAAAAACTGCGCGATTTCCGAAGTGGTCGCGGCGATCAAAACCATTTTGGAGGGGAAATATTATATCAGTCCGGACATCGCGGGGATTGTCGTTCACGATTACGTTCAATCGCATGGAGGGAGAGACAAAACAGCCACATCGGAAATTTCTCCACGTGAAATTGAAATAATCAAGCATATCTGCGATGGTAAATCGACCAAGAGCATCGCTGACATCTTATCTATTAGCGAGAAGACCGTCGAAGTACACCGGAAACATATCATGCAAAAATTGGAATGCAACAATGTGGCCGAAATGATCAAAATAGCGATAAAAAGGGGATATATAACGCTGGATTTGTAAATTTTTTTGAAATAGATATGCCTTATCTTCACTATACCTATTTCCCACCCACGATAAATACCTGAAAACCCTGATTGAAAAATACCTGAAAACCCGAATAGAAAAATGGATTATTTTTGATATATATTCGCCAAGTTCTGCTCTTCTGATGCAATGAAAGGAGAAAATAATCATGAAATCCCATTGTTTAACCCTTCTCTATGCCACAATCACGCTATTGTGCTGCCAGTACGGCCTCACTCAGACCATCGACCTGACTACTGAAATAAAAGTATTATATCAAGAAGGTTTTGAAAATACCAATCATGGTTGGTCTGCCTCCAACGGTGTTTGGGAAGTAGGCCGTCCGACCTCCGAGCCGAATCGTGCACATTCTGGCACCAATTGTGCGGCAACAATTTTATCCGGTAACTATCCCCGATTTACAGACAGTAGGTTTGCTAGCCCATATATCGTTTTACCACCCCGGAATAATTATAAGGAAGTACTATTACTTAGTTTATGGGAATGGCACATTTATCATTCATACAATAACGGAGCGGATCATGTAGAAATAGAAATTTGTAAAAAGGATTCGCTAAATTGGACAAAAACAAAAACCATATTTAAATTAGAATCACAGGCTTGGACAAATACTATAATTGATATATCTAATTATTTTGATAGTACAATACAAATCGGATTTTGGCATGAAGATGATGATGAATCAAATAGTCAGGCAAGTGGAATAAGTATCGACGACATCGAAATCCACATTGAACCTCCCCGCGAGGTACCAATCCCAACGGAAATAATACCCTGGAAGCAAATGGCCCTGGGCGGACCATCACCAAGACGGGAAGCCTCCATGATTTATGATACGATTCATAACCAGATTTTTTTATTTGGGGGAAGAAATGACACCGAAAATTTTGGCGATTCATGGACCTGGTCCGGCATTTATGATTCCGTAAAGTGGAATCAAATCACGGCCACTGGCCCTTCGCCACGGTTCGGCGCAGCCATGGCCTATGATTCCAAGCGGAGCCGGATCGTGCTGTTTGGTGGATCCAGCGGCGCGCGGCTAAACGACACCTGGGTATTCGACGGAACAAAATGGTCCGAAATTACGGTCACAAACGGTCCCAGCCGGCGGACCAACGCGGCGATGGCTTTTGACGCCAACTTCAGTCTCGCGATCATGTTCGGCGGCATGGACGGCTTAACCCGCTTTGGGGAAACCTGGCAATGGGATGGCGCCGCCTGGACCCAGACCGCCACGGACGGTCCTTCACCGCGCGCCGAGAGCGGGATGGCCTATGATGATAGCCGGAAGAAAATTATCCTTTTTGGCGGCCGGGATACAGCGAATTATTACAACGATACTTGGGAATATGATATACGGGATAAATGGAAAAAATTAACAACTGCAAACAACCCTTCGCCCCGTTCCGCGCAAAACTGCCTCACCTACGATTCGCAAAGCAAACGGATTGTCCTTTACGGCGGATCCAACGAAAGTGGTGTGTTAAGAGATACCTGGGAATTTGACGGAACTTCTTGGTTTCACACGGCCGATGCAGGTCCCCATGCGCGCTCTGGAAGCGCACTTGCATATAACGTCGAACGGGACCGGGTAGTACTATTCGGAGGGACTAATTCGTTTGAAAATGTCTCTGTGCTCGGCGACACTTGGGAATATCAAGGAGGCGAAGTGCTCGCTGTGAATTGGCACAGTCCGCTGGACAGCGCCGCGGAATTCAGCCCGGTGCCCGGCGGCTTCGACAGTTTTCCAGCGGGGAAGATCACCGTGGGCCTCTTTCCCGAGGAGGTGGGACCCTTCCCCACGGCCTATACCGACGGTCAGGGCGTGATCTTTGATATGGCCCGGGGACAGGTCTATCTGCTGATGTTCCCCACGATTAAAGTAGGAGATAATACCGTTTTGATCCGCGCCTCGGTGCGGGCAACAGCGCCGGGATCAGCGATCGCATTGGCCGTTCTGGATCCCAGCGACAATTCGGTGGGAACCAACATTCCCAACAACAGCCAGATTTTTATGAATGAATTCAAGCGCATGGTTATCACCTTCGATCCTCCAGGCGACTTGGTTGCCCCTATTTTCCAAGTCTCCAATGTCGGCAACATAGAACCGGTGACGGTGTATATGGATAATATCGAAGTCATTCTGCTTCCGAGAGATAAAAACCGTAGTATTTATGGAGAATAACCGATCACTCATCTGAAGCATTGACAGGAGGGAAAGGAAAAGAAGGGAGTAGGAGAGCGGTTTTACTTCAGATGGGTGACCTGTTTCGGCTCGGGAAGACGTCCAAGTGTATGATACAAGGTGATTTCCCCCGAGCGTTACCAATTCACCAACAAATCCCAGTGATTCCGTACCATCCGCGCTACTTTCTTCGTCGGCTCGATCCGCGAACGCATCTTTTTCTCGCACCACGGATCCAGAAATGACGAAGCGGCAAAAAGTGAAAATAATACAGTGATGATCCATATATTGTAGTGCAGGCGTCCCGCCTGCAACCATATTTTGTGCAGACAAGATGTCTGCACCACAATAAAGTGACTTTTTGCCGCTCCGTCAGAAATCGTCCCACCTACCACGGCGACTGATACTCCCACAACTCTTCCTTGAGCAGGCAGGCCTGCACCGTCCGCAGGTTATGCCTCACGATCTCCTCCATCTCCTCCACCTGCTTGACCTATAGTTTCTCCACCCGCTTCAGGAACAGCCAGCGGCTCCGCCTCAACACCGCTCCGTGCCCCGTCCTGTTCAACTCTCATTGTACCTTCATCTTCAACGAGGTGGTATTCATATCCAACGGTGATTCACTGACGAACAACCACGCGGAGGGCAAGATCCGGCCGGCGGTGATCCGGCGCAAGTTGATGCAAGGCAACCGCAGCGACTGCGGCGTGTGGACGCATGCGGGGATGATGAGTATAATTCACGTTCTGCAACGCCGGGGGTACATGCTCATCGATACACGGGTGAAATAACCGCAATTCAGCCCCCAGGATGGCCAACTTCCATCCTTTGTTGTAAAACCTTCCGCAGACGAGCGACTAGTTGCTCATATAAAAAAAGCGAAAAGCCCAAGTATTCATCTTGAAAATGGCTGGGAGTTCCTTTGCACTGTATCCTTTCGAGTGCTAGAGTTTTATAAGATACCCGATCTGGTCCTATTCTCTTGTGGTGTCTCCCGGCACAGCTTCTTGCGGCATGGAACAGCAAACCCGGTCAAGGGTAGGCGCGGATAATGAACAGGAGGTCTTTCACAATCATTGAGTTGATGATCGTGGTGTTGATTGTCGGCGTCCTCGCCGTCATAGCCCTCCCTAATTTTTTAAATGCCCATATTCGATCGAAAATCACCCAAACCCTGATCGGTTTAAAAACATACCGCACCATTCAGCATATGTATCTCTTGGATTACGGCGACATTCCCGGGAGTTACATGGGGAAGGAAGAACACTGTCCCTATATCAATCTGGGATACATCGCCGCTCCCCTGAGGGATCCGTTCGCGGATGAGAAGGATCTGATGTTTATCTACCTCGAGGGAATGCTGTACAGCCACCCGGATTTGCCCATCGGCGGCGAATGGCCTTTGGAGAAACATGAAGCGTTGAATCCCAGCTTGACCGCGGAGTGGCTCCGCGCGGGAGAGCCGTACGTACTTTTTGGCGAGGGGCCCGTGGGTACACAAAGCTGGGACCTGGAGCAATGGTTTTCCCTGTATGACGTCAGCAACGGAATCCATAGCAACGGTTGTTTCGTCATGCTGGGGATCCGAGGGAAAGGTCAACCCGGATTCAATCTGGGGAATCGGAAATGCCACTAGCAGCCCGTGCGCCTAGATGGTGGCGTATGTTCCCCGCAGTGATTGGCGATACCGATGAGAGAGGGTTGGATCATGCGCAACTCATTTGGCCCATCCCCGCGCTTTCTATCGGGCCTTGTGGCAGCCACGCTTCTTTCCTTCTTATCAGCCAGCCTGAGCGGGGCCCAGGAACCGCCGCATTGGCGCGCGTGGAGCGATCCGGAAGGACTTCACGCGCGAGGAGGCGGTTGGATCAGTTTCAGCCCCCAAGGGAAGATTTGGATGGTTTTCGAAGGAAACGCGGATTATGCCGTCCATTGGTTTGATGGATATGAGACCGGCTTCTTTCCCGAGATCCAGGGGGACGCTTTAATACGCGAGGGACCGGCGGGGCAAATCTGGGCGCTGCATTATGACGATCTCAGACAGGATGTCCAAAATATCAGCCAATATTCATATCAATCCAACCTCAGCGAGGGCCGGTGGATTCAGCATGACATCCCGGACCTGCTGGCGCATGGCTTGCTCCCCCGGACCCTGGGGGGAGCATCGAATTTTCTCCCTAACGCACCCGGCCGGCTGTTGCTCTTGCTGCTGGACCGGCTGGTGGAATTCGACGCGGCGGCGAAGAAAGCGGCCGTCCTCAAAACGGTGGAAGAGACGCATTTCGGTACTTTCATTCATATGACGGACATAGCGGATGAAGGCCTCTGGATCACCGCTGACCAGGGAGTGGCAAAAGCCTCCGGAGAGAGCCCTGGGAATCTGCCCACAGCCGGCTCGATCCATTGGGAGGAGTTTGTCTGCCCGGAGGAACTGGGACTCCGTGATTTCGCCTATCCCGTTCCATCCGGGCGGGGAGAGATCTTCTGCACGGCATCGTCAATCCGGACGGAGAAGCGCGTTCTGGTCCGTTTCGATGGAACATCCTGGTCCATCGTTCATTCCGGCCCGGATGAGGACGTGATCACGGGATGGCCCGGGGTGGACGGCATCGTGTGGTTATGGAAGGCGAAATCGTTCTCGCCGGCGCCGGTTCCCTCCCGCTACGCGGATCGTGTGGGGCTTCGGGATTGGATCCCTCCCAGGCTGTCGTGGCTGGAAAACGGGACCGAACGGCGCGTCGCCCGCCGAAAAACCCTCCTTGGCCGCGTCAATCAGGTGTTCGTGGAGCCGGACGGCGTGTTTTGGCTGGGAACCTCCCGCGGACCGGTGCGTTACGCCCCGCCGGCGTGGCGGGTGCCTCCTGGCTGCCCACCCATCGAGGAAGCGGTTTACGCCGCCCACGAGGACCGGCCGGGACGCCTCTGGTTCTCCGCCACGGACACGCTGCTGAGTTGGGAGAATGGACATTGGCAATCCCATCCTTTGCCGGAGGGGAAAGCCTTTCCCATCCACACGGTCAAGTCTCTCGGATCCCTGCCGGACGGCCGGATCGCCCTCACGACCCGGGATGGGTGTTTGCTGACTTTGAAACCGGAGAGTGTAGAGCAGGGATTTCAAACCATCGAGCATCCGGAGGGGCGGATGCTTCTCGCGGTTGTGCCACGGGCCGATGGCCGCTTGTGGGTCGTCACAGGGGACCGCTCGCTGCTCGAGGGGCGTTTGGAAATCTTTGATGGGAAACGTTTCGAGATCTTTGAGGGAGAAAATGGAAATTTGTTTCCCGGGAAGATGTTCCTTCACTGTCTTTTGGAGACCTCCGGCGGCGATCTGTGGTTTGCCGGAAATAACGGAATCGGCCGGTACGCGAACGGCGAATACCGAAAGTTCGATGCCGGAGGGAATGAGTGTTTGAGAGGCTCATTCTTTTCGCTGATAGAGACAGAAGACAAAAAAATCTGGGCGGGAGGCGAGAACAAAATTGTGGAGTTCGATGGCCAAGCCTGGAGAAAAGTAGGCGGCCCCGGCTTCGGCAATGTCAACAATTTATTACGGCGGCGTGACGGGAGTATCTGGGCGGCGACCCAGAGGGGAATCCATCGATATGTGGAAGGATCTTGGATAGCCAACACGGACGAGGAAGGATTGCCAGCCGAACACGGATACATGCTCCTCGAGGATTCCCGGGGGCGCTTGTGGGCGGGGACGGCGAGCGGGTTCGCGCTGTATCACCCGGAGACGGATCCCGATCCACCTGAGACCTACGTCCCTCTGGACAAGAATCTGGCGGTGGCTTCGCCGGGGGGCGACGTCCGGTTGCTCTATTCCGGGATGGACCGCTGGAAATACACTTCGGCCGAACGGCTACTATTTTCGTATCGTTTCGATGAGGGCCCGTGGGGGCCCTTCACGCCGGAGACGGTGGCGGCGGCGGCCGGTTTGTCTCCCGGAGCGCACCGTTTTGCCGTGCGGGCGGCCGACCGGAACGGGAATATCGATCCCACTCCCGCGGTCTTCGAGTTTTCCGTCCCGTTGCATTGGTATCGGCAGCCCGCTTTTTTGATCCTGCTTTTCTCGGGATCCACGATCATCCTGGTGCTGCTGTGCCTGCACGGGTATCACTATTTCAATCTGGAATCTCTCGTCTCGCGGCGGACCTCCGATTTGCAAACGGCGCACGCGGATTTGCTGGCCTACCAGGACCAACTGCGGGCCCTGG
>JAKPRU010001046.1 GCA_029557025.1 Candidatus Omnitrophota bacterium
TTTTCCCAGTCCACATCAATCCGAAATTCGGGAACATCCTCCATGCCGTTAGGCCGGACGTTTGTCAACCTCTCATCCTGCGCTGCCATGGCGAGAAGCCGGTTACGAGCATCCATGAGCGCGGCATGACCAAGCCCCCCAAAGTCGATCAGTTCGAAATCAACTCCTTGTGCAGTGCCCAGCTCGACAACAGCGGGAGGCGGAAAAACGAATATCTTGGCGTTGCGGATTCGAGAGAGCGCTTTCATGGCGCGTTGCGCAATCACCGACGCCCGCAAATCCGGCCGGTCTCGAAGTTCCCAATCTTTCAATCGGATAAACAACATCCCATTATTTTGCGCCCTTCCGGAAAAGCCGGCTCCGGCCAAGGTCATACAGCTTTGCACTCCATCTTTTTCGTGTTCTTGAAAATACTCCTGGATCTCGTCTGCGACGGCCTGTGTCTGTTCGAGCGTAGAACCTGACGGCAACAGGATCTGACTGGCGAGAACTCCCTGGTCCTCATCGGGAAGATACGCCGTAGGCAATTTCTGCAACAGAACGCAGATCACTCCGAGGATCAGAACATAGACAACCAAATAGCGTATCTGCTTGGCCAGCGAGTGTTTGACAACTCGGACATAACGGTCCCTGATCCCGAAGAAAACTCGGTCAAACCACGCAAAAAACGGGCGGAGAAAGAAAATTGCGTTTTCCGCCGGTTCGTGCCCTTTCGGAACCGGATTCAGGAGAGACGCACAAAGAACCGGAGTAAGAATCAAAGCCACCACAACCGAAAGAAGCATGGACGAAATGATGGTTACGGAGAACTGGCGATAAATAACGCCGGTTGATCCGGGGAAAAACGCCATCGGACCGAACACCGCCGAGAGCACCAGGCCGATCCCGATCAACGCGCTGGTGATCTGGTCCATGGACTTGGCGGTGGCCTCCCGTGGCGAAATCCCTTCCTCGGCCATGATCCGCTCGACGTTTTCCACCACAACGATGGCATCATCAACCAAGAGTCCGATGGCCAGTACCATCGCAAACATGGTCAGCATATTGATGGAAAACCCGAACGCCCCTAAGACCGCAAAGGTCCCTAAAAGCACCACCGGCACGGCAATAGTCGGAATCAAGGTGGCGCGAATGTTCCCCATGAACAGCCACATGACTAGAAATACCAGCAGAATCGCCTCGAACAGAGTCTTCACAACCTCGCTGATGGCCACACGGATAAAGGGGGTTGTGTCGTACGCATAGACCACTTTCATCCCTCGGGGGAAATAGGGTTTCATTTCCTCCAGTCTTTTCTTCACGGCATCGGCGGTATCAAGCGCATTCGCGCCGGGGACTTGTCGGATCGCGATTCCCGCACTGGGTCTGCCGTTGTAATAGGACACAATATCGTAGGATTCGCTCCCCAGCTCCGTGTATCCCACATCCCGAATCCGTACGATGGACCCGTCCGAATTGATGCGAAGTGGGATGGCCCCGAACTCCTCCGGAGTCTTGAGAAGGCTCTGGACAATAATGGAGGCATTCAGGCGCTGACCCGGCATTGCGGGCGCTCCGCCAAATTGGCCGGCAGAGACCTCTACATTGTAGGTCTCCAGGGACTGAATCACATCTTGTATGGTCAGGCGGTAATCGGTAAGTTTGTTGGGATTCAGCCAAACCCGCATCGCGTATTGCGAGCCGAAAATCTCAACCTCACCAACTCCAGGGACGCGGGCCAGCACTTTTTCCAGATTCGATTGGGCAT
>JAKPRU010000192.1 GCA_029557025.1 Candidatus Omnitrophota bacterium
TCCATCAGCCACGCCGGATTATCCTCGACCGTCGGGGTCGCTTGTTGTCCAATTTGGATTGCATTCAAGACCTTAATGCCGCGCCCCTCGAAATCATCGTAGGCCGTGATTCCGTTCTTGATGATAAGATCCACAAAGACATGCCCGCGAAAATCACGCGATGGCCTCTTGCAGACTCCGATTCTGCATTGGAGGATCTCCTGCGCTATTTTGCCAAACAGGACATTCAGTCTCTGCTGATCGAGGGGGGACAGGAGATCGCGACATCTTTCCTGGCAGCGGGACTGGTGGATGACATTTTTCTTTTCATAGCGCCCATGCTGATCGGGGGCAGGTATGCGCCTTCCATCTTTGGAGGCATCGGCGCAAACTCCGTACGGGACGCGTTGCCGTTCAGAGAAATAACCATGGAGAGAGTCGAAAAAGACATCCTGGTTCGCGGGCGCCTTGCCGACCTGCCCTGACCGCAAGCGGAGGTGGATAACGATGTTTACCGGAATTATTCGAGCGGTCGGTCGAATCAAGCGGATCGAGCACCGTCCCGCCGGGATTCGGATGGAGGTGACCTGTCCCGAACCCATGCGGGATGTAGAGATTTCCGACAGTGTGGCGGTGAATGGAGTCTGTCTCACTGTGACCGAACTTTCGGGTGATGGATTCACCGTGGATGTCTCGAAAGAAACCCTGTCCCGTTCAAGTCTTTCTTTATTGCAGCCGGATGCGCCGATAAATATCGAAACTTCGTTACGGCTGGGAGATAAACTCGGCGGTCACTTGGTTTTCGGGCATGTGGATGGGCAGGGAACGGTTACCCAACTCCGGCAGGTCGGCGACTTTTACGATCTCACCGTAGAGTTTCCTCCCGAATTATCCCGCTATATAGCCGAAAAAGGCTCTATTTGTATTGATGGGATCAGTCTGACTGTAGCGGCACTGTCCGGGAATCGACTCACGGTCGCCGTAATTCCGTACACGTTTGAGCAGACCGTTCTCAAGTACCGCCGTATGGGAGATCGAGTTAATCTTGAGGTAGACATGCTCGCTCGTTATGTAGAGCGAATGCTTCATGCTGATTCCAAAGGAGAACTGAGTAAAGAATTTCTCGCGGAACACGGGTTCTTATGAATTAGGAGCCTCCCTCCAGCAGGGCCGGTGATTGGGTGAAGAAAGCCTTTTTTTACCAGGCAGGGACGCCTGGCCCACTACCAGGCAGGGACGCCTGGCCTACTACCAGGCAGGGACGCCTGGCCTACTGGTGGGACAGGTCTCCGCGCCTGTCGATGGGCGAGATTTCTTAGCAGGAACCGCTGTAGGGTGGGCTGAAGCCCGTCTGCGGGCTAGCCCACCAAAGATCTACTGTAATTTCAACCCCCTTCCCTGTCATTTCGACCGAAGGGAGAAATCTCATCCCGGTGCCCGGC
>JAKPRU010001095.1 GCA_029557025.1 Candidatus Omnitrophota bacterium
GATCCGGCAATTCCTGCGCTAGAAATGCCGAATCAATCACCGATAAATCACGGGCATCTGCAAGCTCCTTCGATATCCCCAATTTCCCTTTGTGATATCGCCACAACTCCATATACAACTTCCATCCTTCCGGATTCAATGGATTTGCCAGCCACAGGACACCCGGGGCCCCTGCCACAACCGCCGAAACATCCCCCGTGGTATTCCGCAATTCGTACCCCAGGAAATTCAGTGGGCCTATTGTGACCCATTGCTTCCAGCCTCTTCCAACGCCCTTCCACCAACTCTCCGAGGGCGGTATTTTCTTCATCGAGTTCAACTGCTGCACCAGTTCACTCGGTAAGGCATATTCCGCGTTGTTCTTGCCGACCATCAGCACGGATTTCAACTGGTCCGCGGTCAAGTTCGCTTCCTTGATAATCCCGGCCTCCAACATTTCCGCCAGTTTCTCCGGAATCGTATGCCCCCGGTAAAACACCAGTCCCGGCTTAAACATAAACGATTCATGCGTCCCGCTGTCGTGCATCTCGTCCCGCCACGTCCGTTTCCTGTCCCCTAACTTTGCATCCATCATTTCGTGAATTTTGTTCAACGCATCAAATAGAATCTTCGCCTCAATCGCTCCCGGTGTGCCGCTCGGCTGACTCGACAGCCATCCGATATAGGCGTCCCCCGGATCCTGGGTATCGTGCCACGATGGAACCACCTGGCCCGGCTGCGGTGTCGGCAACTGCCCAGACTCCCACATCCGCTGTAACTGGTGGTTCATCATTCCGATGGTTTCCCGAAGGTCTGCTGTCGGGTCAAGTTGCCTCAATGTCTTTCGTAATTGGTCTATCTCGACTCTCCTTCCGCGTGGAACCGCTCCCTTGTCCATCCACTGCGCCGCGTCCTCATCCGATGCCCCTTCTATTGCTTGCTGACTTAATTCTCTGATTCTCTGCTTTATTTGCCCAATAAGCTTTACCACCTCCGGCCCACCCACATAATTCTCGTAATTCTTGTTCCTGGCCCTCTGAGTGAACTCCGGACGTTTGTCGTATTGTTTCAGCAGACGCAGGCGAAGACGCTCATTGGCAATGTCCTCATAAGCCTG
>JAKPRU010001103.1 GCA_029557025.1 Candidatus Omnitrophota bacterium
CCGCCGCCATTTTGCGGATGGCGCTCTTCTCATCTTCCAACAGCGGAAGAAACAGGGGCGTGTGTTTCGGAGAATCCAATTTATCGAAATACTCCGCGGCTTTGAGCCGGACAAAATCAACCGGATCATGCAAAAAAGGAGCCGCCTGCTCCACAATATCAAATCCATACGCTGTATGGTAATCCAGGACCGCCTCGCGAATCAGCGGGGAGGAGGAATCCAGTAAAGAAATCATCGCCCGCGAGATTTTATCACTTCCGAAATTGCGCAATGTGCTGCAATTGTGAAGAACTCGTTCCTCATCCCCTTCAAAAAGATTCGGAAGAGTCTCATAGATTTTCTGTTCTAAACTGCGGATATCCTCCAGCCGCATCCGGGCGATCACCAACTCCTCATGTTCCACAGCCAGCCGCTCAAAAATGGCCCGGCCCAATTCGAGACACCTGACCCGCAGAAAATGCTCGCCCAAGTCCAGCAGGATTTTCTGTTCGATTTCCGGCGCTTTCAGCAGTTCCTCCGCAAGAACCCGGGCCTGTGCAATCCGGTCCAGCTTCAAATTGGTCACCACCAGCCAGAACAATCCCCCGACTTGTATGGCCGGATGCTGTTCCCGCGAGAGCAGATTCTCAAAAGCCGCGATGGCCTCTTCATACAAACCGGACTCATACAAGGCACGGCCCCAGAGTCCCAGGCTCAGAGGCTGGATCGGACCGACCAGAGAGGCTCGATTGAACAACTTAATCGCTTCCTGGTAATCGAGGGTTTCAAAATTCAGCCGAGCCAGATGCTCCAGGAAAAGCGAACAGGTCGGCTCCAGTTCAATCGCCTTCAGATAGGACTCCCGAGCATGTTCATAGCGCCCCTCCTCATGATATGCGTATCCCAGATTGAAATGGGTCAAGGCACAGCCGGCATCCACATCCAGAGCCTTCCGGTATTGCTTGATCGCCTGTTCGATATCCCCCTCATTGAAATACTTCCGCCCCGTCTCCAAGAGCTGCTTAACATCTTTCTTGACCATGAAATACAGCCGCTCGTGAGGCGAAAACATCCTCCTCGCGGTGGGAGCCGTGCTGTACCCGGAATGTTTCGAATCCATGGAATCCTTCAATCACGTAAACCAGAACCGAGTATTCGGACGGACTACTTCACGAAGAATATCGGCTTCGACATAACGAACCTTAACAATCCCGGAGGTTCATCCGGCAAAGCCGATCCTTCCGAAAAACACCACTCCGTCTCCGTCTGTATAATAATAGTCCACAATCCGCCTTTTGCAAATATCTTCGCGTCCAAATTGGGCCGGCGGAATGGGATTCTGTCATAGCCCAAATTCGTCACGGTTTGGTTTGGGAGAGGGGTGTGGATACTGGATATAGGGGTTGGCGGCGATGGGAAAGGCCGGGGATAGTGGGGAAGAGGGGAGATAGTGCGGATATGCTTCTCTGGGAAAAGTCAAAAACACAATTAGTGCCGATAATGGTGACTTACATCAATAAAATCAACCACTTACGAACATTGACGACGAATCTGGGCTGGGTCGTTCCTGCGATTGATTCCGGGAAAGCAATTTTTGCAATTGAACTCGTACGGTGCGAAAAGGCCTGTCACATCTGCGATTTTGCGATATCCTTCTGAGAAAACCCTCAAGACTCGGATGGACATGAATATGAACTTTCTTCGATGGAATCGATCAAGTTTGCATCTCACATTGCTGTTGTGTGCGGCAAGCCTGGTTTCCGCATCGGACGACGAAACCGGCAATCAGCCGTATGTCACAATAAACCGATGCGCCGCACCGGTCATCGACGGGAATCTGGAGGACCGATGCTGGCTCCAGGCCGCGCCCCTGCACGAGTTTGTCGGGCTGAGCGGCACGCAACCAGCGAAAGACCGAACGGTGGCCCGCCTCGCCTATGATGAAGCCAGTCTTTACCTTGGCATCACGTGTTCCTCGAACCGACCTCCACAGAGCGATCAAACCGAGCGCGATCATCGCGAGCTGTGGCGGGACGATCACATCGAAATCTTCATCAATCCGTCGCCGGACACGCCGGACTATTATCAGATTCAGATCAACACAAATGGCGCGTGGCTGGACCAGAAGATCATCGGCTACGAACCTCGTGACCCATCGTGGAACATTGAACTGACCGCCAAAGTTCTCTGTCGGGAGGACGGATACACGGTCGAAGCGGCAATTCCGTTTAGCGGGCTGGAAGGCGCTCCCGAAGAGGGAATGGAACATTATTGGGGATTCAATGTATGCCGAGGAAATTACGGGGGAAAAGAACTGACCTCCTGGTCACGGGTCCGAGGCACATTTTATGCCCCCGATCGTTTCGGCGCGATCCTGTTTGCCCATCAAGGCCCGCGCCTGAGCGCACTGGATCCGCTGCCGACTTTCCCCGGTTCGCATATCCTGCGCATGACTCTGCTTCCGAGCGAGCAGGATGAACTGAATGTGCGCATTGTGACGGAGGTACAACGCGAACGGGGGGGAACAATCCGCGCCGAACAGACAATCCAACACTATGGCCGGGAACCGTACGAGACGGCCATTCCCGTTTCGCTTCCCAGCGATGCCGAGTCGATTCGACTGGAAATGATGTTGCAGCCGGAGAAATATCCGTTTTATTGTACCGGCCTTTTTCCCATCGAAGCGGGATCTCCGCCGGAGATAGACACGAGCGATCTTCGGGCCGTGTTGGCAGAGCTGGAATCCGTTTCCGGCGCGTTTGACACGGCGCAGATTCTTGAGCGGGGTAACAGCGTTCTAGCCCGGGTTCAAGAGATCAAGAAGGAACAAGAAGACTATTTCGCTACACTTTCTCCTTCGTTCGATCGGTGGCAACAGTTTCCGCAACAGGCTGCGGAAGTGGCCAGAGATGTCCGCCGTACCACAATTCTTGTTCAGACCCGATTGCACGACCTCGCCCTGAATCGTCAGCCGTCGGATTTCGCCGTTCTTGTGTATTCTCCGATGCTCAAAGTGGAACAATCCGCTACCCCACCGGGCATCGTCGACGGGTCCGTAGCAATTGAACTCGCCCAAAACGAATATGAATCCGCTCAATTCACCATTTGGCCGATAACCGGGGAATTACAAGATGTCTCCGTTCGGGTCAGTGACCTGATGTCTCAAGATCGCAAAGCCGTGATTCTCTCGCCGGATATCCACGTAAACCTGGTCGGATTTGTTCCCTGCCGCGAACCGGAATACATACCGGACCTGACCGGTTCCCTGCCCGACCCACTGCTGCCATATCGCGAGTTTTCCGTTCCTGCCGGAACCCATCAACCGGTTTGGCTAACCGTTCACGTTTCCCAAGCCATTCCCGCCGGAGTCTATGAAGGGCAAATCGAAATCCGGGCCGCGGGGAAAGCCCCTCGAACCGTACCCCTGAATGTCCATGTCTACAATTTTGCGCTGGGAAAGATGCACTTGACAACCGCGTTTGCTTTCTTTGAAAGCGAAATCAAATCCTGGTACGGCATCCAAGGCGATATTCCACAGGATCTGTTGAGGAACTATTATGAATTTTTACTGTCCTACCGCCTCAATCCCACCAACATCTACTCATCGGAGCCGAATCCTCGAAACGAAGATATCCCGTTCTGCTTGGAACGGGGAATGACGGCGTATAACGTAAAACATA
>JAKPRU010001143.1 GCA_029557025.1 Candidatus Omnitrophota bacterium
CACCTGGTGCTGGTAGCGGGGGGAATCGGCGTGGCGGCATTCACCGCATTTGCGCAACTGGCTCAACAGCGCGGGGTGCCTTGTTCGCTCTATTATGGAGTCAATCGGGGAACCGACCTAGCCCTGCGCAATCCCAGGAGGAAAGGCTATCAAAGCCGATTGCTCGATGAATTCGATTCCCTTGGCTGTCGGTGCGCCCTGTCCTCCATGCTGGATGGTTCCTTCTTTCCCGGCACGGTTGTTGATCTCCTTGAGCGTGATCGCCAGGAGAATTGCGTACCGTTCGGCGATCCGGTAGAGGGAATACTTATGATCGGCTGCGGGCCGTGGGCCATGATGAATGCGCTGGCCAAGTGGGCGATGCCGTATCAGATACCCTGCTTTCTGTTGATCGAGGAAATGATGGGCTGCGGCCTCGGAATCTGCCGCTCCTGTATCGTCCCCGGATATGACATTCGGGAGGCCGGTACGAAAACTCCGCGGAATATCGCGGTCTGCCGGGAGGGTCCCCTGATTGCCGCCGAACGGATCGACTGGGAGAGAAAATGGGAATGAAGGATAACAGCGAATCCATCGACATGCGTGTTGACCTTGCCGGCGTGGAGTTGCGCAACCCGGTCATTCTTTCTTCGGGGACTTGGGGATATGGCGTGGAAGCGCCCGGTATCATCGAACAGGTGGATTCCTCTCGGCTTGGCGGGATCGCGCTGAAAGGCATTTTCTATGAACCCCGTCGTGGAAATCCCACCCCTCGCCTGGCGGAAACACCCGGCGGTCTTCTGAACGCCATCGGCCTGGAGGGAGTCGGGGTCAAGGTAATGGTGGAGGAGGTCCTTCCCTGCCTGCACCCGCGCAAAACCCGGATCTTTGTCAACATCTGCGGTATATCCCGTGAGGAATACGCGCGAATCACCGGGGAATTGGTTCAAAAAGCATGGGATCTGTTCGATGCGATTGAGGTCAACATCTCCTGCCCCAACCTGGACTGCGGCGGGATGGAATTCGGAACCGATCCGAAAGCCGCAACGGAGGTCGCCGGATCTGTCTGCAAGACGGCGGAGGGAAAACCGGTTTTTGTTAAGTTAGCGCCCCTGGTGACAGATATCTCCTCAATCGCTCTGGCTGTTGCGGAGACCGGTGCGGAAGGCCTATCCCTGGTGAATACTTACCCCGCCATGCTGATCGATCTCGACCGCCGAAAGCCGGTCCTGGCGAAAAACTTCGGCGGACTTTCAGGACCCGCCATTAAACCTATGGCCCTTCGGGCAGTCTGCCTTGTTCGAAAGGCGCTGAAAACACACGGCCTCAGCACGGCAATTATCGGTATGGGTGGGATTTCAAGCGGCAGGGATGCATTGGAGTTTCTGCTCGCAGGTGCGGATGCCGTCTCGCTGGGGACCATTAACTTCATCAACCCTCTGGCGTACGAAAAGGTGTTGACCGAGATGGAAGCGATTATGCGAGAGCGCTTCGCAAAGACAAGAGATCCCGAAGATCTGCGCATCCGCTCCTGGTCCGGGGCACTGACATTGAATTGAGAATTGACAGGGCCGGCATGGAGGCCTGCCCCTGCCAATTACCCCTTACACCCGTGTCACATACTCCCCCGTGCGTGTGTCGATCCGCAGAATATCGCCCTGATCGATAAACAAAGGCACATTCAGCACCAGGCCTGTTTCGAGCGTCACCGGCTTGGTCGCTCCCGTGGCGGTGTTCCCCTTCACTCCCGGTGGGGCTTCGATCACCTCCAGCTCCACAAAATCGCCAATTTCGAGCAAAACCGGTTCACCTTTGTAGAAACTGACTTCCACCTCCGAATTGATCTTCATGTATTTTTCCCGGTCTTCCACCACAACCGCCGGAAGGGTGAACTGCTCGTAGGTCTCCGTATCCATAAACACAAAGCCCGTATCGTCCTTGTAAAGATACTGCATCTTGCGGTTCTCAAATACAACGCGCTCCACCAGTTCTCCGCTTCGGAAGCGTTTGTCGAGCACATTGCCGGTGCGCAGATTCTTCAGTTTGACCGAAATGAATCCCGGATTGCGCCCCATGGCTCGCTTGACATAATCTGTGCAGACATACAATTCCCCGTCGATCTCACAACGGACTCCAACTTTGCAGTCAATCGCCTGGATTTGCATCGTAACCTCTCACATTCGGACCGGTTCATTGCGAATTGTCTGGAAACCGGCTTGGGACTCCCTTGAACTGGGGGACCATAATTTATCCGTCTGTTCAAACCCTGTAAACCCAAACCAAGAGTACCGCGGTTGTTCATTGCCAGTATCCCGGCGGACCCATTCCGCGTGCCGAACGCCAAGTATGCAAGCACCACAACGAACTACGATTATACGGCCTATGGCGACGGAAAATGTGCAACAGATTGGTGTA
>JAKPRU010001165.1 GCA_029557025.1 Candidatus Omnitrophota bacterium
GTTTGTGCAGACCTGTTGTCCGGACAACTACGCGGTTGCGTTTGCACTGAAGCAGGATTATGTAGCCTTTTACGAGCGGGAGATACGGTTCCGGCGTGTGCTGTCCATGCCACCGATTACGCGCCTGGTGCTGTGGCGGATCGAGGCGCGAATCGAGAGCCAGGCGCGCGGGGTTGCCTGGGACCTTTACCGGCTCGTGGAGGCGCAGGTTCGCGCGAGGAACGGGGTGTTTCTGTTCCCGCCGGTGGAAGCACCGTTGTATCGGTTGCGGGAACATTACCGCTGGCAGGTTGCCATGAAAGCGACCGATTACCGCGCCTTCCGTCCGATTCTCGAAAGCGATGACATCCAAAAACTACTCGCCACGCGACGGGAGGGATTGCGCGTCGTCCAGGATGTCGATCCGCTGGATATGCTGTAGAGAAGCCTTAATCTACTGTGTTGCGAAGAGTATGTGATGGCGTACATACCTGAAAATAACCAGCGTTGGTCAATTCGCCTGAGAGAATACGATTATTCTCAGCCGGGGGTGTATTTCGTGACCATTGTGACACAGGAAAGAGAATGTCTGTTTGGAGAGATTGTGGACGCGGAAATGAGATTGAACGATTGGGGAAAGGCCACAGAGGAATGCTGGATGGCAATACCGAACCATTTTCCACATGTTCAAATTGACGTGTATGCGATTCGGCGGCCTGTTCAAACCACGGTTTCCAATCGCCGGTGGGGAATTGCATGGCCTTGAACGGGTAAAACAGGCCGGACCATCCCTGCGGCTGAAGATATCCCGCGGAGAGCAGCAGAAGGCAAAACAACATCGGTGTTGTGTACCAGGGACCATCCCGCGAGCCGTACCATTCCAGGTAGACAGCGAGCGCAAGGCCGAACGGGAAACTCGGATGCAGATTCGCCCAGAGGATAACCCATAGTAACTCCTTCGCCATGCGCGGAAACGGCCGTGTGTCACGAGAAGCCTCAAACAACAGAACGGTCAGCAGCGGTG
>JAKPRU010001188.1 GCA_029557025.1 Candidatus Omnitrophota bacterium
CTACATCTTCCACAACATCCCGGCTGACGGTGAAGTTGAGTTCCTCATCGAATTCCAGCGTCTTACCGGCCGGTTCTTCAGAATCCATTTCGGTAGATACGGCATCCCAGGCCTGCTCCGGCGTGGAGTAAATCCGAAACAACCTCCATAAGTCCGATTCCCTCAGTTGTCGTTCAATCCAGGAATCGGGAAGAACGACCAGACGCAGAGACGGTTGATCCACCCCCTTGATTAAATCATTCGCTTCTTGAAGGGTTTCCAACCCGGCGGAGTCAATAGAGGTAACCAGACTGAGATCCACAATCAGTGACGTGACACCCTTCTTGACTAACGTCAGGATGGGACGGAGAAGCCGGATTGAGGTCAGCTCGTTCAAAGGGCCGGACGGACGGATCAGAACATCCGCGCCATGTCGATAATACTTCACGCTGAAAACATCGCGGGGCATCGAATACTCCCGTACTGCCGGGTGAATAAAAACGGGGGAAAGATGGAACTCTTTCCCCCGTCTTGAGTCGAGTATCGCAACCTTACAAGTTACCGATTCCAGAGCTTCTGCCCGATTTCAAAGTCCGTGTAAACATCCACGTCAAGATATGGCCACGACATACCGATCAGGATGTAGTAATTCCCCTTGCCGTCGGGACGCGCGCCGGGGGTCAGCGGAGTGACATAGCACGGAATAAACCGTGTGGATTGACCGCCGGTGTGCAACGCGCCGAATCCGTCCATAACCATCGAGCCGATACGCAACCCGGAGGTTTCAACAGGGTTACCCTTGTCGTTGATCCCCAAAATACCGTCGCTACTGATCTCGACCTCGAAATCACGCGCAATATCGAAGTACAGACCCGGTACAAAATCTTTCTGAGCCGAATCATAGTGCAGGATGGTGTTCAACGGAGCGATCGTGTCGATGTTGAAGGTTCCGACATCGGCATTCTTGAAGGGCACAAAGGTAATTATGCCGAATCCGTCCATCACACCCAATCCGATATACCTCGTCCCGTCGGTGCTCGGCACGAATTCCATATCACGATAGATCCGAATCTCCGGATCGATACTAAGCGCCAGGTTGCTGGTATCCAGTTCAGGAGCATCACCAATGCGGACAATGTATCCGAGCTCGGTCAGAACATACGCCCCCGTTCCGGCAGCAATGGCGGAAGGCAATGTCGCGCTGGAGGGATCGATGCGATAATTCTTCACCGCATCACTACCCCGATAGATTTCGAGATCCGTTGCAAGTCCGGTTTCGGGTTCGAGAACCGATTGCAATCTCTCCAGAGATGCGGTCGCCGTACCTTCCGCATAGATCTTGCCGTCATTACTGAGAACATAGAATCCACCGTTCCCCTGCGATTCCACATCTACCAGAACCGGCCCAAAGAACACATCGCCGGTCGGATGGTTCTGTCCGGACCATGGATTGATCGGCAGAGTCTTGTTGTTGGCAGGATTGTTGTCGGTGTCGATTCCACCGTAACCCGCACCGCCGGTTGCGCCAAGCAGTGGAATAACAGGCGGCAAAGCGTTGGAATATCCCGGGGCGGCGAAATAGCTCGTCCAAAGCATATAACCGCCTTCCGAACCGTTCAGATTCCCTGCAATCTCTCCCGAAAACTCGAAATCTCGCGCATACGGGAAGCCGAGAGATGGTCCGAGAGCCACCGGATCCGGCAGGTAATCCACAATCAACTTGCCGAACTTGTCATATTTTTGGACCAGCAGGCCCGAACTGTCGGTCACACCGATATCAAAGTTAAACACCGCAATACCGGACGGCTGCAGCGGCCCGAATTGGCTCAACGCAACCACTCCCAAGTTCGGGTTAGCCTGACGTGCGGTCGGCGTTGCGGTCCACGTTGCCGTTGGAGTTTGGGTTGCCGTCGGCGTGTGTGTAGGCACTGCTGTTGGTGTTTCGGTCGGTCCCACGGTTGGGACTTGGGTTGCCGTCGGCGTATGCGTCGGCGCCGCTGTTGGTGTTTCGGTCGGTCCCGCTGTCGGGGTCTCGGTCGGGACCCCCGCCGGAAGAACCGTGATCGATCCGGCTACCGCAATCAGACCCGCCAGATCATCCTTCACATTCTGAATAGTCAGCGAGGTGACTCCCTCGGGAGCGTTTTGCGCCACAGCAAAGATGAGTTTGACCAAATCACCATCACCGGAAATCGGTTGAGCGGTTCCCGCGATGGCAACCAAAGACAGGGGCACCTGTGCGTTCGCCGCCACCGAATACCATGTTTCCGTAAGGGTTCCGCTCCTGTTCACACCCACAAAGGTGAGAACGTCCGGATCATAAACCACCTCAAACTGGAAGGCATCCGTTGTCGGCATTCCAGTGGCCGAAATCGTGACAGAGACCTGTTCGCCCGGTCGTGCAGAAGCCTGCCCCATAATGATATTCGCTTCCGCAACCGGTGTACTTGTTGGGACAGCGGTGGGCGACTCTGTCGGAGCGGCAGTCGGCGATTCCACCGGAGTAGCAGTCGGGGATTCCGTTGGAGCCGCAGTCGGCGATTCCACCGGAGTGGCAGTCGGGGATTCCGTTGGAGCCGCAGTCGGCGATTCCACCGGAGTAGCGGTCGGGGTTTCCGTTGGAACGGCCGTCGGCGTTTCCGTCGGCGTTTCCGGGACGACCGTCGGAGTCTCTGTCGGAGCCGCCGTCGGGGTTTCAGTCGGCGTTTCCGGGACTACTGTCGGCGTTTCGGGAACGGCAGTGGGAGTTTCGCTCTGTGCCTGGACGGCTCCCGCGAGGAGCAACGGCGCACACAGAACAGTGATCACGAAAACCTTTCGCAGCATCTGAGATTGAATTATACCGTGCATGAAAACGTGCCTCCCTTGCTTGTTGGCTACCCGTGAATCCTCTCGTTCCGCACGTCCCGGTCGGCCACCACGAATGGTTGATCCCGAACAGGGATGGCTTTTCCTCTTGTAACCCTTTATTTGATGGAAAGCTCGACCGATTCATCCGCCGGTTCAAGCATTCCGATGATTTCCTGATCGATAATGACACCATTCTGCCGAGTAATTACAAGCACCGATTCCTCGGTGATGGCAGACTTGTCCGCAAACGTCAGTGTCGTGGTTCCGCTGAACCCGGTCACCGGTTGGAAAGTGATTTCCGCGATCCGTGCATCCCCGTTGAATCCGAATCCGGCAGGCCCGAAGAACGTCGCCTCGCCTTCCACCGGCTTGTATTCGGTGGCTTCCGGATGTTCGCGCGGAAGAAGCACGCAAACAATATCGTCGATTCGCCCATTCTGATTGCTGATTGAGGGTTCCTCGAAAATCTCCACACTTTCCCGGATTGTCGTGTCATCCGTGTTGACCGTCCAGAATTTCCCCGGTTTCGCGAAATACTCGGCGATCGCATTCACATCCGCCATATCGAGCACGCCGTAAGTCTCCACACGGTCATAATAGGCTTCATATAACTCAGCGCTGTTCACTCTCGCCCCAACCTCGCGGATATCAAACACATTCGAGCGGCCGTCGAAATTGACATCCCCATAACTCTCCTGGATATTGACCACCCGAAGCTGATCCGGGTTGAAAATCAAATCGCAATTGGCCCCCACCAGTTTGCTGGCCCCGGTCAGAACGACAGTCACTGTAAACGGCCCGTCCGCAGCGCGGATTACAGACGGAGGAGCATCAATCGTAGAATGAAGAATTGAATCGTTGCTGGAATCGAAATCGAGTTTGAAGATGAATCCCTGGGGATACGCGGGACCGGCCGCAAGCAGTATTAACAAAAATGCCGAAATCCATACATGCTGAATTCGGTCACTCCAAATGCAACTTTTCATTTTTGGACCTCCGAACACTGATCCCTGTCTGGTCACCCAAGACCGAATAACACCTTATTTTTGTCCACCCCCTGGAGTCACCTGACCAAGGGGTGGACATCCATCCAACACAAACGGGGCTGACGAGGCTCGAACTCGCGACCTCCTG